>NZ_JADCNK010000010.1:0-203495 GCF_014947265.1 Pedobacter sp. MR2016-19 | reverse complement strand
ACGAGTGAGGACTTGATTGAAGGCGGAACTGAATAAACCGAAAAGTTATGTTACTGCTTTCCAAAAAGAAATAAGGTTAATGATTAGGAAAGGTGCTGTAGCATTTCATCGGTGAGGTTCTGTTGGGCTGTTCGCTATATCCGTGGAAAACAATTATTAATCCTTCTTCCCATTTTTATCCCCAATTTTTTTCACACTAAATGTAAAGTAATGCTGGTAGAGGTAGCTGAAAAGCGCCATTAAGACTGAAACCAGTATTCTCGAAAGCATTGCTAAAGTTGGGTAATCTCTCAAAAGTTCCAGCAAAAACTTCAATAAAACATAGTTTGCCAGTATGTTTATAAACTGGAGGTTTAAAAACCTGAAAAGCTGAACCCTTCCCTTTAATTCACTATGTGTAAATATGACATATTTGTTAAGTAAAAAACTGGTTGGAATAGCAATGATATAATCTATTAATAACGAGGCCGTTTCCCTTTGTAGCACAATTACCCCAAAGTTTACCTCCTCAGTTTTAAAGATGAAAAAGTAAGCAAAATAATAACTTAAAATTCCCAATAATAAAGTGCCACCACCAGTAGCCAGATACCTGAAATTATGTAAAGAAATAAATTTTTTAAATGGAGGATGAAAAAAATCTATGACGGCTAAAATGGCGTTACGCATTACTTAAAATTGTTCGTTGTTATTTTTGGGCGCAATTTACAATTAAATTTTTATTACCGCCGTAATTAGATCACTTAAGCTTTTTATTGATTATTAGTGTAATATGCCGGTTGTGCTACAAAATCGATTACCGCACACCAGGTGTATGATGGATGTGGCTGGATGCTCACACCAACAGTGTTCAGTTTGTATTTCTGATCGAGCAAATTAAACCGGTGACCAAGCGAAGGCACACCACAATCTAACAGTAAATGGCAAACAATATCTAAACTGTTCGAGTAACCAAAATCGATATTTTCGCTCATGGCCTTATTTGGGAAATAGCTGGATAAACGTTTCGAAAACTTATCGCCGTTGCTGCTTTCGTGTGTATCTAAATTATTCCTGTTTAAATCTTGTGCATGGCTACGGCTTAAAGAGGTCAGTTTATCGTTAGGGTAAAATGCCGGCAGATTTTTTATTCCCCTTAAATGCTTTAATAAAGAGGTATAATAGCTATTGTTACGGGTAATCCGCAGTTCGTTATAGTTTCTATATTGCTTTACTTTAGCGTTATAGTTGTTAATGTAATCTTCTAAAAAAGTGTAATAAAACTTTTCGCCATCAATACGGATCAGGTTCATATACATCACCACATTTTTCTCTTCGTTGGTTAAATAAGAAACATTTGCTGCGGTATTGGCCCTGCGGAATTCCGCATCTGTCCATTTTTGAGCGCTTGCACCAGTAACAAAAATTAAAAATAAAAGGGTAGGTAGCAGTAGTTTAAGCATCTGACGGTTTTCATGGATAACGTCTTTTGATGCAGATTATTTTCTGGTTGTAGATTTGGATGGTGTTTAGCGCATGGCGTTTAGCGGTTAGCGTTGACGAGCTACCAAAAAAGATAACCACCAAGGCACTAAGAACACAAGAAATTAATCTTTCTGCCTTCGTGTCCTGGTGGTTAAAAAGCACGAATGGTTTATAAGAACATACCGCCAGATGCTTCAATGCGCTGTGCATTAATCCATTTTGCATCTTCGGTACATAAAAATGCTACTACACCGCCAATATCGTCTGGTAAGCCCACTCGGCCTAAAGCAGTATTAGCAGCTATCCCGGCGTTAAGCTGATCGTTATCTCGTACCATGCCACCGCCAAAATCGGTTTCTATAGCACCTGGAGCAATAATGTTCGATCTGATTCCTCTTGCACCCAATTCTTTAGCCTGGTATTTTGTTAAAGTTTCCATGGCACCTTTCATTGAAGCGTAGGCCGCATAACCTGGGGTTGCAAAACGTGCCAGTCCCGATGATACATTAATGATTCCGCTACCATCATTTAATAATGGCAAAGCCTTTTGGGTTAAAAAGAAAGCGCCTTTATAATGAATGTTTACTAAGGAATCAAATTGTTCCTCAGTTGTATCAGCAAATGAAGCGTGGATCCCAATCCCGGCGTTATTGATCAGGAAGTCGAATTTTTCTGCATTAAAAACAGATTTTAGTACGTTTTTAACTTCCGTAAAAAAGGCATCAAAAGTTTTAGAATCGCCAACATTTAACTGTATTGCTGCTGCTGGTACACCCAGCGCTTTTATTTCATTTACGGTATCTTCTGCTTCCTCTTTTTTGGATTGATAAGTAACAATTACACCAATTCCTTTTGCGGCAATTTTTAATGCTGCGTTTTTTCCCAGTCCGCGGCTACCACCGGTTACCAGGGCAATTTTATTTTGTGTTTCCATTTTCTTTTAATTTGTTAAACAAAATTAGATGGAAATTGGCTGTAAAAATGGTGACAGCTTAAGTAAAAATGGTGACTGTTTAAGTTTTATATGGTGACAATTTCCTTATTGGTAGCTAAAGACTCGAAATAAGTCTCCCGATATTGTTTTGGTGTTTGGCCAGCGAAGTGTTTAAAAAACTTGGTAAAGTTAGATGGATCGTAAGTTAGTGTCCTTGCAATTTCGGCAATAGGCATACTTACATTCTGTAACATTGATTTCGAAATTTCCATTAAACGCTCTTCGAAAAAGAAACATGGCGAATGTCCGGTAGCAGCCTTAATCGTGTTACTTAAATGAGTAGGGTGTACATGGATTAAATCGGCAAAATCTCTTACTTCAAACATTTCTATAGCACGGCCAGATACGATGTCGTCAAGGTGTTTATCTAATTCTTTTAAATAATCTGCCGCAATTTCATGTCGACGGGCAAAAAACTTCTGTGGAATTTTCATATTAAAGCGATTGCTGGTTCAACAAATGTAATATCCGGATAAATGAATATGAAATCTAAAAGTTATTTGTGACCGAAGAATTATTAAATGTAAAAACCATTGATTTTTAGTTCAACGGCTTTAGATTTTAAAAGTTAATACTTATTTTTTGCTAAATGGTAGATCAAAAGTACCATCTGTAACCGTTACTGATGTATTAATCGTTGTATTTTCATTTAGGGCATTAAATGAAAATGTTCCTTTTAATTTATCCCCAGCTTCACTTGTAATCACCAAAGTACCACTTGTAGACGTAAATGAGCCTGTAGGTGTTTGGTCCTTCATATAAGATCCAATTCCCTCGGTTGCGAGATCGTATGTGCCAATGCCTTTATAATCTGTTACTGAAAGAATCATTTGTTTATCACCATTTGTAGTTGCAATCGTAAGTATATTCCCAATAATAGAAGTGTTGATTGATATTGCTTCACCGGTAAAACCTATTGTGGTGCCATCTACCTTTGCACTTAAATTATTAGTGCTGTTATTGGTTTCTGGCAGTTTAACCGGAACCAAACTGATCATAAATTGCCCCTCGCTAATGGTTTTGCTTGTTGAAGTAGATTGACTTTGTCCTTTAAACTCAAAACTACCCTTAATGTATTTGTTTGCTAAATAACTGGTTATCTTTATTGTTCCTGATGGATCGCCGATGTAAGCATCTTGTAATCCTGATATATCCAAAAGGTAAGTCGCCGTGTTATTATCCGATAAATTATAGGTGCCAACACCTTTAAAATCGCTGATCATTAAACTAAAGCCAGTATTAATTCCTTTGTTACCCGAGATTTGGACACTTATTTGTCCATCTACATCATAAACCTGGGCAGTAGCTAATGTACATTGCACCAAAGTACCATCAACTTTAGCACTCATAGTAGATAAATCCCATTCCTGATGATAATCAATTTCTTTTTTGCAAGAAGATGTAATTAAGAGGCATACCAGTGCCAACAGCGGTAATTTCACGAGCGTTATTTTTTTGGTAAATAATATGCTAAGATAAAGAATTTAGTTAGCTCTAATGAAAAGGTATGCAGCTTTTAACATATTTCTGATCATTAAAGTAATGCCCAAACGATTATCGGCTTCAGAATCTATTAAATGATCTATCTCATAATTTCCGGCAGCTATCTTAGCGGTTGATCGGTAAAAGTTTACTGTAGTGTTCGCCTAAATCCATCTTTTATATACAAAAAAGTCGTAGGGTTTAAACCTGCGACTTGATAAAACGGTCGTCATCTCGACCGAAGCATCGCGGAGTGGAGAGATCTATCTCGATGCAGATCTCTCGGCTTCGTTGCTCTCCGCTCGAGATGACGGATTTATACTTTTATGCCAACAATGCCTTCCAGTTCGTAGCTTTACCTATAAGGCCAGCTAAATCGGCAATGGCTACACGTTCTTGCTCCATGCTATCGCGGTGGCGAATCGTAACCGTATTGTCCTCTAAGCTTTGGTGGTCAACCGTGATACAGAATGGTGTACCTACTGCATCCTGACGGCGGTAACGTTTACCAATCGCATCTTTTTCTTCGTAAATACAGTTGAAGTCGAATTTCAAATCATCCATAATTTCGCGTGCTTTTTCCGGTAAACCATCTTTTTTGGTCAATGGGAAAATAGCTACTTTATATGGAGCCAAAGCAGGGTGTAAGCGTAATAAAGTACGGCTATCCTGTTTGTCTTCGGTGCTTAAATCCTGCTCTTCAAAAGCATTAATCATGGTTAACAGGAACATGCGGTCTAAGCCGATCGAGGTTTCGATTACATAAGGAATGTAATTGCCATAAGGTTTACCTTCTTCATTTAAATCGTTATCAAAATACTGCATTTTCTTGCCAGAAAACTCCTGGTGTTGCTTTAAATCGAAATCGGTACGGCTGTGGATTCCTTCAACTTCTTTAAATCCGAAAGGGAATTCGAATTCGATATCAGTTGCTGCATTGGCATAATGCGCCAGTTTCACGTGGTCGTGGTAACGGTATTTCTCAGGATTGGTTCCTAAAGCTTTATGCCATTTTAAACGTGCTTCTTTCCAGTATTCGAACCATTTTGTGTCTTCACCCGGGCGAACAAAAAACTGCATTTCCATTTGCTCAAACTCGCGCATACGCATAATAAACTGACGGGCAATTACCTCATTTCTAAAAGCTTTACCAATCTGTGCAATACCGAAAGGAATTTTCATCCTTCCTGACTTTTGAACATTTAAAAAGTTAACAAAAATACCCTGTGCAGTTTCCGGCCGAAGATAAACTTCATCACTGCCTTCAGCCATGGCTCCAAACTGTGTGCTAAACATCAGGTTAAACTGACGTACATCTGTCCAGTTAGAAGTTTTAGAAATTGGGCAGATTACTTTATAATCAACAATTAAATCTTTTAGCTGCGCTAAATTTTCAGATTTAAGCGCAAGGTTCATTTCTACTTCAAGCGCTAAACCTTTTTTTACAAATCTCCAGCTTGCCTCATCAACAAATGGATATTTTGCATTGTCTAAAATGGTCTCCTCATCTTTAAAACTTGGAATCCAGGCCGCTTGCCCTTCATCACTTAAACCCAATATCTCTTGTTGAAACTCCTCAAATCTGGCTTTGTTTTCTGCGCTGAAATTGGCTAATTCCGAATATAATTCGTCAATTTTATTCTCTAATAACTGGTCGGCGCGGTAACGTTTTTTCGAATCTTTATTGTCGATCATCGGGTCGTTAAAACCATCAACGTGCCCGCTGGCCTTCCAAACCTTAGGATGCATAAAAATTGCAGAGTCGATCCCCACAATGTTTTCGTGCATCTGCACCATGGCTTTCCACCAGTAGGTTTTAATATTGTTTTTTAACTCGGCACCCAATTGGCCATAATCGTAAACAGCACTTAAGCCATCATATATTTCGCTGCTCTGGAATACAAAACCGTATTCTTTAGCGTGTGATATTACATTTTTAAATTGTTCGTCGTTATTCTTTTGAGCCATAATGCAGCAAAGATAATAAATAAGGTAAAAGGTAAGAGGTAAAAGGTAAAAGGTTTTTGATCAGCGTTAAAGGAACAGTGAAATTATGATGTTGCATAAAACTTAGATGCGCTTATGCGGCTCAGGTGGTCAGGTGAGGTAAAGGTATAAGGCTTAAGGTTTTTTATAAACACAATAACCGATGCTATCGTCATGCTGAATTTATTTCAGCATCCTTTATAAAAGGAATCAGATATATGACCAGTCAGCTTATATGTTCTTAAATCTCTTATGTGGTTCAAAAGATTGAGGAAAGCAATAGCAGAGCGTATCGGTTTCAGATTTAACATTCCATTTTACCGCTTCCGTCTTCCATTTTTTCCTACTTTTGAAACATGAAATTCCATCATTTACTATTTTTGGTTATTGTGGCAGTTTTTACCTCATGCAAACCAGAAGAAAAAAAACACCAATATATTAAATTTAATACACCTGCGGAGTTATATCAATTCTTAAAATGGTCGCCAGAAAACCGTTTTCCATTAATCAGTGCCCATCGGGGAGGCCCAATGCCTGGTTTTCCTGAAAACTGTATCGAAACATTCGATAATGCCACTACTTATAATCCGGTAATAATCGAATTTGATATTGCTTACAGTAAAGATTCCGTCATGGTAATTATGCACGATGATGAGCTCGATCGGACTTCTACAGGGAAAGGGCCAATTGGCAATTATACCTACGAAGAGTTGAAAGCTTTTAACCTGAAAGATGAGGAAGGCAAGGAAACAAAATTTAAAATACCCACTTTGGATAGCGTGCTGAGCTGGAGCAAGGGAAAAGTTTTGTTAACCATCGATTTGAAAAAAGGCGTTTCTTATGCAAAAGTGATTGAAAAAGTAAGGCAATATAAAGTAGAAAGTAATTCAATTATCATCACCTATACTGCAGATCAGGCAAAAGAAGTGCATCATTTGGCGCCTGATTTAATGATTTCTGCATCTGTTCAAAAGAAAGCAGAATTGAAACGCTTAAATAATATTGGTATTCCCAATAACCGGATTGTAGCATTTGTTGGTGTTTCTGCTCCAGATAAAGAATTATACCAATATTTACATGCTAAAGGTATTACCACTATTTTAGGTACTATGGGGAATATCGATAAAAGTGCCATTGCCAGTCCGGTAAAAAATGTTTATTATCATTTGGTTAACAACGGTGCAGATATTTTGTCTGGTGATAATTTACAACAGGTATCAGAAGAGTTGGACAAATTTAGGTATAATAAAAAAATAAGTTCACCGCATATTAATTAACCACAGATGGAAAGGATGCACACAGATCGGTTTAACCAATTATGAAATCTGTGTTGATCTGTGCAAATCTGTGGTAAAAAATACAAAATGAGTATTTCAGTTAAAAATCTTTCTAAACATTACGATAAGCAAAAAGCGGTTGATTCCATCAGTTTTGAGGCTAAACCAGGCCGTATTTTGGGTTTCCTCGGTCCAAATGGAGCTGGTAAATCTACCACTATGCGTATGCTTACCGGTTATTTATCACCTACATCTGGTGAGGCTGAAATTTCTGGTAAAAGCATTCTTTCTGATGCCATTGAAGCTAAAAAGCATATTGGCTACCTTCCTGAAAATACGCCACTTTATACTGATATGTATGTAAAGGAATTTTTAAACTTTGTTGGTCAAACGTATAAACTTATTAATTTACCTGCAAGGATTGACGAAGTCATCAAAATGGTAGGCTTAACACCAGAACAACATAAAAAAATTGGTATGTTATCTAAAGGGTATCGCCAAAGAGTAGGTCTGGCCCAGGCGATTATTCATAATCCGGCGGTTTTAATTTTAGATGAGCCCACTTCTGGTTTAGACCCAAACCAACTGGTCGACATTCGGCAACTGATCAAAACACTGGGCAAAGCTAAAACGGTGGTTATCTCTACCCACATTATGCAAGAAGTTGAAGCCATTTGTGATGACATCATCATTATTAACAAAGGTAAAATTGTAGCAAGCGATTCACTCGAGGGGCTTAAAAAAGCGCATCAACAACAATCATTAGAAGATATTTTCAGAAAATTAACCGCTTAAATTTCATGCGTATCATAAAAATCAAAATTATACTTATAGCTTTTTTATTTTTAAGTCCGACACTTTTAAAAGCTCAAAATAGCCCTAATATTGGTGTTGCGGCAGAAATTGGTCTACCGTCAGGTAATTTTTCTAACCTTTCAGGAATTGGATTAGGTGCATCAGTAAAAGCTGATCTTCCGGTTGCAGAAAATTTTGCCATAACTTTAAATGCAGGTTTTATGAACTTTTTTGGCCGAAGGAACCAACTTTTCAATGTGCAGGATTTAACTTATATTCCTGCAAAAGCCGGACTGAAATACCAATTGAGTGAAAGCTTTTATGCTGAAGGTCAATTGGGAGCCGCTTTGCCCTTAAATAAGGAGCAAAAAACCTTATTTGCCTGGTCGCCCGGTATTGGCAATCAATTCAAACTTTCAGGAGGAAATAAACTCGATTTAGGGATCCGATACGAAGCATGGACGGGTAAAAACAATATTGCCGGCTTAAACAAATCAGATAGTAAAGGATTTGTGGGAATCAGGTTTGCCTATATGTTTGGCTTGTAAGTTATGCTCAGCGATTCTAAGCCCGGTAACCTAACGAAAAAATATTTCTTAACTTCGGCACTTAAATTTAACTATGTACGCAGTTTTTAAACGCGAGTTATTCAGTTTCTTAAGTTCGATGGTAGCATACATTACCATTGGCATTTTTCTGTTGGTTTCTGGCCTGTTGCTTTGGTTTTTTCCTGATACCTCAGTGCTTGATTATGGTTATGCCGAACTTGATGGCTTTTTTAGTTTAGTGCCTTATCTTTTCATGTTTCTCATTCCCGCCATTACGATGCGCTCTTTTGCCGAAGAAAGGAGAGAGGGGACTTTCGAACTTTTAATTACCCGGCCCATCCAAATCTGGCAGATTATTGTGGCAAAATATTTAGCGAGCCTGGTTTTGGTATTATTTGCCTTAATCCCAACCTTAGTCTATTATTATAGTATCTCAAAATTAGGTTTTCCTGAAGGAAATATAGATTCTGGATCGGTTATTGGTTCCTATATTGGCTTGTTTTTATTGGGTGCGGCATTTACAGCAATTGGTATTTTCTCTTCTGCATTAACTAAAAATCAGGTTATTGCATTTGTTATTAGTGCGGCCTTGTGTGCATTTGCTTTTTTAGGCTTCGATTATAGTAGTCAGATTGCCGCATTTCAAAGTATGGAGAATATCATTCGCAACTTAGGCATTAATCAACATTATACTTCGATAAGCCGTGGGGTTTTAGACACCAGAGATCTGATTTACTTTATTTCCTTTTCAGTACTTTTTTTATTGTTCACCAAATTAATAATAGGAGGTAAACGATAATGAAGCTGAAGAATAAATGGATTAATTTGATCATAGTAATAACGGCACTGATTATTTTAAATGTTGTTGGGCAGTATGCTTTTCATCGTTTTGATTTTACAGCCGATAAACGTTTTACACTGAGTGAGAAAACAAAAACTTTACTGCAGAAAAATGAAAAACCAGTAATGATTACTGTATTTTTAGCTGGAGAGTTGCCACCTGCATTTAAACGCCTGCAAGCTGCCGTGTCGGATATTTTATCTGATTATAAAGCTTACGCTAAAAAGGAAGTTAAAGTGGTTTTTGTGGATCCTATAGCAGGGCTTAATCAGGCCGATCAGGATACTGTAATCAATAATTTGTACGAAAGAGGAATAGAAGCAACCAATTTAAGTGTTAAAACAGAAAGTGGGTTAACGCAGAAACTCGTATTTCCGATGGCGATGATGGAGAGTGAGGGTAAGGAATTCCCCATTAAACTTTTTCAGAATTTGGATACCCGTGGGAATTACGAAGACAATATCAACCGTGCTATTGAAAATCTGGAGTATATCTTTACTTCAAGTTTAAAGAAGGTACTTTCTGGTGATAATCCAAGGATTGGCTTCTCGGAATCAAATGGCGAACTTTCTGATTTGCAACTGGCTGATGCCATTCACACCCTATCCAACAGTTATCTGGTTGGCCGTATTGATTTAAATAGTATTGATAAGGCTGGGCTTGATAAACTGAAAATGCTCATTATTGCCAAGCCCAGGAAATCCTTTACAGAAACTGAGAAATACAAAATCAACTATTTTGTAATGAATGGCGGGAGGGTAGTTTGGAGTATCGACCAGGTAACTGCCGAATTGGATAGTTTGCGTGGAAAAGGTGGACAGATGGCTGTTAATAATAATCTGAACCTGGATGATATGCTTTTTATGTATGGCGCAAGGATTAATTATAATATTATTGCTGATCCGGCTAACAGTGCCGAAATTCCGGTTTCAACAGGAGTTGTAGGCGGACAGAACCAAATGCAACTATTACCCTGGATTTATTACCCTGTTTTGTTGCCTGATACGGCTGAAAGTGTGGTGAAAAAGCTGGATGGGGTAAAATCTGAATTTCCCAGCACGGTAGATACTATCGGGCTTAAAGGTGTGAAGAAATCGTACATCTTAAATACCTCTCCTTATAACAAAGTATATAATGTGCCGAAATTGTTTAGCTTGCAAATGGTAAGCGAACAGTTAGATCCGCGTTCTTTCCAAAGTAAACCACAACATGTTGGTTTAATGCTGGAAGGTCAATTTCCGTCGGTTTTTGCAGGGCGCCCCTTACCAGCTTCCATTACACAGCCTTATACCTTACAAAGTGCCAGCAAATCGGCTAAAATGATCGTGATAGGAGATGGAGATATTTTTAAAAACCAGGTATCAGCGCAAAACGGAACGCCTTTTCCATTAGGTTTCGATCGTTATTCGCAACGTACTTTTGGCAACAAGGCCTTATTGCTCAACATTGTCGATTATTTTACAGATAATGATAACTTAATTGCCCTACGGAATAAAGAAGTAAAGATCAGATTGTTGGATAAAGCCAAAATTAAGCTCGAAAAAACAAAATGGCAATTTATAAATGTTGTGGCGCCCTTGCTATTGTTAATATTCTTTGCGATTTTTCAACATTATTACCGCAAATACAAGTACGCTAAATAATTTTTATATTTTTGAAGAAGACTAAATAACATCATGAGATTTATTGTATCCACATCAACTCTATTAAAACACTTACAAACCGTAAATGGTGCATCAAGCAGCAGTACGGTTTTGCCTATATTAGAAAATTTTCTCTTCGAAATTAAAGATGGAAACTTAACTATCTCTGCTACCGATCTGCAAACCAGCATGACAACTGCTTTGGCTGTAGAATCAAAGGAAGAAGGTAAAGTAGCTGTTCCATCTAAAATTTTATTAGATACACTTAAAACATTACCAGATCAACCGATCGCTTTCAATATCGATGATAGTACTTTTGCGATCGAGATCAGCGCCGGAGATGGTAAATATAAATTGAGTGGTGAAAATGGGGATGATTTTCCGAAGATTCCTGTAGTAGAAAACGCTTCTTCTGTAAATTTACCGGCATCAGTTTTAACCGAAGCCATAACAAAAACTATTTTCGCGGTAAGTAATGATGAGTTGCGCCCGGCTATGACAGGTGTATTCTGTCAGTTATCTCCTCAGCACATCACCTTTGTAGCTACTGATGCTCATAAATTGGTGAGATATCGCCGCATGGATAGCAAAGCAGATAAAGCAACCTCATTCATTCTTCCGAAAAAAGCCTTAACACTTTTAAAAGCTGCCTTACCTTCAACAGATATTAATGTATCAGTAGATTATAATGCAACAAGCGCTTTCTTTAAGTTCGAAAATATCAACTTAGTGTGTCGTTTAATAGACGAGCGCTATCCTGATTATGAGGCGGTAATTCCAACCAATAATCCAAACAAGCTAATTATCGATAGGAGTTTGTTTTTAAACACTCTTCGCAGGGTGGTAATTTTTGCAAATAAAACGACGCATCAGGTAAGATTGAAAATTAGCGGAAGTGAATTAAATATCTCTTCTGAAGATTTGGATTTTGCTAATGAGGCACATGAGCGTTTAAGTTGCCAATATGATGGTGAAGACCTCGAAATTGGTTTCAATGCACGCTTTTTAATCGAAATGTTAAGTAATTTAAGTGGTGATGAAGTTACTTTAGAACTTTCTACGCCAAATAGAGCCGGACTTTTAATTCCGCAAACCAATGACGAAAATGAAGATGTTTTAATGTTGGTTATGCCTGTGATGCTAAACAATAGTTATTAAAAAACTAATTCATTAGTTTTGATAAGAAAGTGGCTTGGTTTTTGACCGAGCCATTTTTGTTTTAACCAATCAATCAATTAACACAAACTAATGAAAATCTATAACAATCTCCCGAAATTACTGCTTTTGCTCGTGGCCTTATGCAGTACAGGTCTGTCATCCTGTAAAAAGAATAATCCAGGAGAAGTAGTTAATGGCCAGGCCAAGTTAAAAATGGTTAATGCTTCGCTGGCCGGGGATCATCAGGATTTTTATTTAGATAATGAGAAACTAACCACTTCAGCTTTAGCATTTGGCGAAACGAGCGAATATGTAAAAATACCTTCAGGCAATAGAAGTGTTTCTTACACCGGAGCAAATGATACGAGTATAGATACTTCATTAAACTTTACGCCATCTATTACCTATACTACTTTTTTGGTTACCAATAAAAAGGGCGAGCTGGAAATTGTGAATTATGAAGATAATCTGAGTAATACAGAATCAGCCAAGGTGAAAATTAAACTGATCAACCTTACACCTAGTTTTGCTACAGGAATAAACGTTATGGTGCAGGGAGGTACACAATTCGTTAACGGATTGGCTTTTAAAGAAGCATCGAATTATTTTACGGTAGATACAGGTCTAAATTTAAGATATTCAGTGGTAGGTTCCGGTAGTATTAAAACGATTGAAAATACAAATTTGGTAGGTGGTAAAATTTATACAATCTGGTTTAGTGGTACTACTGCTGCAACATTAACCGCACATATCATTACCGATAATTAATTTCAAAGTTTGATATGCTTTCTGCTATCTTTACGTTTTATTAGCATTGGCAATTTTATATGAAAAATACTATATTGTTTTCCAAAATATTCCTTCTTTTTGCATGCGTTTTTTTAATCAGCTCTTGTATCAAAAACGATAATTTCATTAAAGGAGATGCGAAAATCCGTTTTTTTCAAGCGGCTTCCACCGATACCACTCAAAATTTTTATTTAAATGGGATACAGATTGGAACCTCGGTAGCTTATAATACAAATACAAGTTATGTTGTTATACCCGGCGATTCTGTCTTTAGTATCACAAGCAAAAACATAGGTACAGGTGTAGATGCTACTTCTTTGGCTAATCAGCAATTTAAAATTGGGCAGAATTATTCTGTTTTTTATTATAAAGACAAAACAGGCGGTCCTGCAAAATTGAAAGTTTATACGGATGATGTAAAACCAGATCTGGACTCTGCTAAGTTAACTTTTTTGAACCTGGGTTACACACTTGGATCTAAAGTTGTGATTACAGACAGTACAAACACAGCTAATCCAATTGAATCTTCAATTGATCATGGTGAGATTAAGACTTTTAAAGTAAAAGTCAATAATATCATGAAATATGCATTTAAATTATCTAGCCCTACAGCAACAAATCCACCACCTGTGGTAACACGTTTAGATTCTCTTACGATTAATAATGGAAGAGTTTACCTGATCTTGTTTGATGGTGACAAAAAAGGTGAGCTTAAAAATCGGATCATCTCATCTAACTAATTATTATTTGCTATTTTAAGCATTAATCACTTTACTATTCATACTTTTGCCCAAAATCAGATAAATTGGAATTACTACATCAGCTTTTAGATTTTATTCTACACATTGACGTTCATTTAGCCGAAATTGTTAATGAATATCGTACCTGGACCTATCTTATTTTATTCCTGATCATTTTTGCTGAAACAGGTTTTGTGGTTACACCATTCCTTCCTGGCGATTCGTTACTTTTCGCTATGGGTGCATTAATTGCAGGTGAACATGAAACCGGTTTGAATATCTGGATTATGCTCCTAATATTAATTGTAGCAGCGATTTTAGGAAATACAGTTAACTATAAATTAGGAAGTGTTTTGGGCGCTGGGGTATTTAAAGAGAAAAACAAAATCTTAAAACTTAAATATTATCACCAATCACATGAATTTTTTGAAAAACATGGTGGTAAAGCCATCATGTTGAGCCGGTTCTTGCCGATTTTCCGGACAATTGCTCCTTTCGTTGCTGGTATAGCTAAAATGCCTTTTGGTCGTTTTACCTATTATAATATTATTGGTGGTGTTACCTGGATTTTCGCTTTATTAATTGGTGGTTACCTGTTAGGGCAGATTCCGGTAATCAAAAATAACTTCGAGCTAGTCATCATTTTTATTGCTGTAGTTACTTTTGTTCCTGCTATTTGGGCTGCCGTTAGAAGCCGCTTAGAGCCTAAAAAGGTTGAAAAAATTATTGAGGGAGAGGATCCCAAATCATAACTAAAGTTCCCTGCCGATAAGTTTGCCACTTTGGTATTTCTTTTCGGTTTCTTTTTCTTCTTTTTGTTCATCTGCCAATATTTCGGTTTTAACCAGTTTTTTAAGCACTGGCTGTCCGGCATCTACCCAGGCAGAATACCAGAACGAACCTGTGGTTAATATGGCAGCACGCATCTGCTTTTCGACCATATTGTTCATCTTATCGTGATAAGCCTTTGAATATTCTCTGGAGTATTGTTTGAGCACCGTATTGTTCCGTTCTGAAAAACTATACTTTTGTCCGGAAGGAAATGCTGCATTTAATTCTGCTTCAAAACTCAGAACGGTATCAACCAAACTGTGGGTATGTTTGAGTACTTTCCAGATTTCTTGCAATGGGTTTTCGATATAATCTGCTTGTCCTACAACAAAATTGTAATTTGTAGAAAACAGTTCTGGCAAACGGCTTTCCCAAAAAGCGTGGATGCCAACCTGATTGCTAAGTTGCCCGTTATGGTTGGCAGTAGTGTGTAAAGGAACGTGTGCATCGCCAATGTAATGGCCCAGATCTGCAGAATATTTTAAGATTTTTACTGAATCATGCATTTTAAAGGCTTTAACTAAACCAAAATAGCTACGCTGTATTTGCCAGGGGATAATGCCATCGGTGTTCAGTTTTTTCAATCCATACTTAGCCAGGGCATCATCCCATTTTTTAGGAATGCTATCAATATGTTTCTCATAATTTTCCACATCCAGGTAATGCCGTGGCGCTTCAAGGGTGTCAGCATACCTCCGTTTATCTGGGTCAACAGCGTGTTCGGTAATGTATTTGATATTCTTTTTATAGAAACCGATCATTTCAGAAGGCAAAGTGAAAACAGCAAGGTTGTTTATCCTTTGATGTGCAAAGAAGCCCCAGGAGGTACAAAGGAATATAGGGATGATTAACGCGGTTAAAATCGTTAATCTTTTCATATCCTAAGATAAAAAAAATATTTATTATTTGTCCTGATTTTAACTTAAGTTAATTTCATCACGGTCAATATTGAAAATTTCTGATCCGATGTTATTTAACTTTTCACTGAAGGGCTCAAATCCATGATCTATAATAAAATTTCTTTCGTTTTCAGTAATGGGCACCATCCATAATATATTCACCTGACTATCACGATAATTTTCAAGCTGTATATCCGGTAAGTGATTCAAATGTTTCACCAGTACTACCGATGTCATTTTTGTGCGTTCAAGAATATTAAAAGTAACGGTGTGGCCGTTCCCAAGCCAGGAAATTCTCTTCCATGGAATGCCTGCCTGTCCACTGATCCAACTGCCAATAAGGTTAAGTTCTGCCTGAGACAAACCTGCATTTAAGAGCAAGCCCAATTCTATTCTGTTTACCTCATTAGGGTCTTCGCTATACATTTCAGCCACTGGCATGGGTAGTAACGATAGTCCGACAGTTACAAATACATCCTTAATCTCTCGTTTCTTCAAAAATAAGCCTCTGGGCGGCCATTCGTTTCCATCTATTGCAAAATATTGATCACTTTTACCTAAATTATCTTCATATTGCTTGAGCAACTGGGGTTGAATCATCTGAAATGGATTAATTTCCAGATCCCACAATTGCCAGTATTCTTTTGCTTTTCTAACCCTTTCTAACAAGATATTAGAAGATTTAAGTTCCCAGCAATATTCTCCTTCGTCGACGCAGTCTCTGGCATAACCTGAGAAACCATTCATGCCAGCCCAGGAGGGGATGATAGCAATAACTTCTCCCTTTTCCATTAAAGCAGCACCATCACCTTCCTCAAACCAGACAATTTCTAAATCATCTGCTTGCAGAGGTATTTGTCCTCCAGGGAACCTGCAGTATGCTTTGATTAACATTGGTGGGATCCCTTCTTCCATTTGTTTTAAATCTGCAGTTATCGGGGCTTCATCCAGATTTCTGATCCAGCAGGCTTTAACTCCGAAATCGGAATCTTCATCACCCCACAAATAAAAATAAGCAACTTGATTATCCTGCTCCACAATAGCAGTAATCGGACAAGCTGGACTTCTCAATTCCATGAGTACTTCTGGTTTTTCCCTTTTAGGAGCGTCTGAACCAAATAACTTTTTTAATAAACTCATCTTTAATCTACATCTTAATTCTTCAACATTTTAAATGAAAACCAGCCCAATAGCCCAATAATAACTACCATTAGTGCCCAAAGCCAGGCTTTATTTTCGAATAATGGTTTTTCTATTTTTATGGAGTAAGCCGGGTTTTGCTGTTCCGCTCCAATGTTTACGCTGGTTAAATTAACCGGGATTTTATTTTCGAATTCTTCAATTTCATAAACCGGATTAGTTGCCTTTTCATTACCATAATATAGGGCATATTCATTTTTTGGCTCATCAAAGCGGGCAATAATTTCGTAAATGTTTCCTTTTAACTGTAAACTACTTAACCGTAATGGTTTATTGTCGTTGTTTTGGATAGTAATTTTTAACCTGGATGTAACGGTATTTTCAAAATTGAATGCCGGTTCTTCCAAAGAATTTATTGTGCCTTCGTAAAGATTCGCATAATTATACTGGATACCTTTGTCGGTTTTAAAACTATCTGTTGCATATTCAATTTTGATCGGACGGTAAAAATCGAAATCGCTTTGTGCATTCAACTTTAGATAGGATAAGGGAACCGGAGTGTTTAGGGTTACATCAACAACGGTTTCCTTTTTGGATACATCGTTTTTAACATCGAAAGATTTGTATCGAACCTCTTTATAGGTTCCCTTTATAGTATCTGTTTTTGAGATTTTTGCTTCCAATAATTCAGGCTGTGTAGTGCTTTTTACCGCAATCCTAAAATAATGATATTTCGAATCAGGAAAATTCAATTTGGTAAACTGGTAATCTGTATCGTTATTTTTAATGGATAAAATTCGGTAGTCTGATAAGATGGCAAACCATTGTTTGTTATCATTACTCCCTTCAAGGGTCACTTTCCAATCGAAGTTTTCTTGTTTAAAAGCCAGCTTAATCTGATTAATTATGTTTATTTCTGGTGATTGAAATGTATAATAGTAACCATTTGGATTGGCACTTTGGTTAATCTGTTTAAATGTAATATCATTTAAAGTTACCTTATCGGCACGCTGTTTTAACAGGTAAGGAACCTCTGTGGTATCTTTTCCATTAATGCCAAAGATCCTTAAATCTTCGAGACTTACAGTTGCTTTTTTATATAAATCATCTGGCAGCGTCATTTTATGCCAGACCGTATTAACACCGGTTATACTCCGTTTAAATTTGTATGTATTGGTTTGCGCATTTGCGATACTGGTACAAAGCAAAAGCAAGCTAAATAGTTTAATTTTCAATTTTAGCATCATCTATAATTAAATGTTTGTATTTATTGTAAAGGAAAGAAATGATAAGCAATAATACCCCTAACGACACAAAAACTATGGTTTTAGAGATTGTGCTTAAAGAATAGATATCGTACAAGAAAAGCTTTATCAATGTTATTCCAAATAAAACCATCGCCCCAATGCGTAAGTGTTTTTTGTTTTTGGCCAGGCCCATGCTAATTAAGAATAATGAAAAGACACCCCAAAGGATGCTCAATCCGAGTTTATAACTTCCTTCTGAATGCGATAATTCTAAAATGTTGATCAATTCGCTGCTGATGATCCATAACAGGGAAACATAAAGTAAAAAATCGAACATCATTTTCAAATCCTTTTTCAACAGCCCTGAACGTTGCAGTTGGTTGCACTGTATAATCAGTAAAGCAAAAAAAGCAATTGCCACATACCTGGTACAGGTATTAAGTGAGCCAATACTGAAATATTTACTTTCAGGAAGTAAATAGGCATCTCTAAGCTCGCTTAAGTTATAAAGTCCGAATGTTAGAAACGCTATGATAACCAGAAGATTAATCAGAAGGTTAGCAACAGCAAGTTCGCTGTTTTTGAATTTTTTAATGTTCAGATAACTTAATGCTGAGGTAAAAAACAGGGTGTAAATATAAATCCATGCTGTTTTTAAAGTCAGATAATTATAGTTGTATTCAGTGCTTGAGTCATAAAAATTCGATTTTGGATTAAGGTTAATCTTACTCAATTGTAAGAGGTTGTTAAAGTGTTTAGAGATCTCAATCCTAAAGGTCATATAGATCACAAAAACCAGAATAGCGGGAATGGAATAACTAAGTATCCGTCTCATCCAGATCCATTGTACAGGCTCGTCACTTTCTTTTTTGCTGATACTGAACATCCAGAAAAAACAGGCAATAAATATGCATGCGGTTAAAAAACCTACATTAATGATTGGTGTGATTGTGATTGAATTCCCATTGTAGATATCATAATAAGTTGTCCAATCTTCCAGCAGACTAAAAAAGGCAAGAAATATTAATGGAAATGATAGTTTTTCGTAAATAACAATCTTTTTTACCCGAGCTAAGTAGAACAGCACTGCGGCCTCTACCACCCAGAAAATGGTTACCCAACCGCCATCTAACTGAACAGGAACAGCCATGGTAATAAAGGTAATCATCATTGCCAGGATAAGATAAAACAGGTTTTTATCAGCAAGGTTTTTCTTGTAAATAATCAGGCATACCAAAAAATGGATCACAGCATTTGCCAATGTAAACAAGCCCAGCAATTCAGCGCTGTTTTTGTTATCTGATAATATTAAATAGCCTATTCCGTAATATACGAATGAATTTAAAAGTAAGATGATTACATCGCTAAAGCCAAAAACTTCTTTTTTGCTTACTTTATACGCTAAGTTGGTAATGTAAAAAGTGAGGAAAAATAGCGTTGAAAATAATATTGCGAGACTAAAATAATTATTTGTACTGCTTAAATCTAAGCGCCAGGCAGAAAAGATGATCCATGTTAAGCCAAAAGATGCATAGAACAGGGGTTTCCAGTATTTTTTGAAACTGAGTACCAGAATCCCGATATTGATAATGGCCATGTAGGTAAACAAAATACCAACTTTACCAGAGCCATCGCTCAATAAAAATGGAACAGCATAAGCACCAACCAAACCAATATGGGCGATAACCTGTTTGTTATATTTGATTGCTGCAACAACGGTAAATGAGGTGAATAGAACCATTAAAGCAAAGGCCAGTGCCTGCGGAATTAAGGAATAGAAATCGTAAGCTGCATAGGTAATAAAATACATAATCGCAATCGCACCGCTAACCAACACGGCTGAAAAATTTTCATATTTAGCTTTAAGCTTAATGGCAAAAGCCATTAAACCTACACTGACAGCGTAACCCAAAACAATTCTTGTAAGTGGACTAATCATATCGTGATCAATGGCATATTTGGCTCCGATTGCTACACCGATAATTAAAATCAGGATACCAATTTTGCTGATCAGGTTTTCTCCTATAAACTTCTCGAAATCAGATTTAACCATGTTTTCGCGCTTAAATCTATCAGCGAAATTAGGTTGCTTTTGGTTTGCCACAGGCGGGATAGGCGCAGGGGTAGATTGTTGTGCAGCCGAAAGTTGTGTGGCAAAGTTGGGAGGTGTATTTCTTGCTGGTGGTGTAATTATAGGCTCATGAGTTATTGTTGAAGGCGTAGGTACTGATCCTGGCGTTTGCAGCGCCCTTACCTCATTTCTTAAGGCTTGAATTTCGGCTTCAAAGCCTTGTTGCCTGAGCAATAAGTTTTCCAGCTTAATTAATAGCAGATTTAATTTTTCGGAATTATCCATTCTATATTTTGTACTACGTATTTTTACTTTACTAATATAGGAATGTTATTTTTATAAGGAGGAATATAATAAATGAGGTGTTTTACCGCCTTTGCCTGGCAATAGGTCGGTATAAACTTTCCTAAAATAGGAGAGGAGTACGTACTGCTGAGTTGAGGTTGGCCAATGGTAATAAGGTTTATAGTTTGAAGCTTCTGTTATATATTTATAAGATGAAATAGTTATTCTCCTTATTACGAGGATGTGCTGAGGCAAGGTTAGTTTTGGGTAATAAGATTTATAGTTTGAATCTTTTGCTGCGTATAATCTTATTAGGCGAATCAGCTCCCCTCCTTATTTTCAAGGAGGGGCTGGGGGTGGTTTATTAGTCATCTGTTTTTAAAATGATTTTTAATAGCTTCACAAACCATTTCTTCTGATTCAAAAACTTCAGCATTCTCAAATCTGATGACACTAATTCCTTTACTGTTTAAAAAATCAGTTGGTTCTTTGTCGTATATTTCTGCTGAATAATCATCATGACTACTGCCATCAGCTTCAATAGCTAATTTTTCTGATGGACAGTAAAAATCTAAAATATAATTTCCAACACTATGCTGGCGTCTGAATTTTCTACCATCAAGTCTTGAATTTTGCAGATACATCCACATGGTAGCCTCAGCAGGAGTAAGGTTGTTTCTTAGCTCCTTTCTTTTGTTTTTAGGTATTTAAGATTATGAATTGCCATGATTCAATATAACTGTTTTCAAATTAATTTTTGCTCAGTTTACCACCCCTTGCCCCCTAAAATAGGAGGGGAGTAAGAACTGCTGAGGCAAAATCAGTTTACATGATTGAGGTTTAGAGTTTGAACCCTTTGGCTAACATTTTAAAAGATGAAATAGCTACTCTTTATTCCAAGGATGTGCTGAAGAAAGATTAGTTTCGGGTAATAAGATTTATAGTTCGAATCTTTTGCTGCGTAATCTTATTAGGTGAATCAACTCCCCTCCTTATTTTCAAGGAGGGGGTGGGGCAATGTCATTATTTAGGCACCGCGGTCGTCAGTCTGAGCGTAGTCGAAGACTTCTTGAGATTGATAAAATGCAAATAAATATCTTCGACTACGCTCAGTGTGACATCTTTTTGAGATTTATATCATTAAACGTAATGATATTGGGGTGGTTTTTTGTTGGATTGTATCTACATTAAATCTATCCTTTTTTACAGATTTTTGTAAAAACAACAACGCTTAATTACTTATTCAAAGCTTCGCGTACTTTTGGCGCAATTTTGCTTCCGAATAACTCTATCGATTTCATCATTGCGGCGTGAGATGGTCCGCCAACATCCATGTGGGCAGAGAAACGGGTTAAGCCAAAAGTTTCTTCCATAGCTAAAATTTTATCTACCGATTCGTTTACATCACCAATAATTAAGGCTCCGCTATTGCTTCGGCCAGCATCGAACTGGTTACGTTGATAAGGAGCCCAACCGCGCGATTTACCAATTCTGTTCATCTGTGCAGAATAAAGCGGGTAATAGTAATCTGCAACTTCATTACTGTTTTCGCCAAATAAGGAATGCATATGAACACCTACTTCGAACTTGTTCATATCATGGCCATAGGCTTGGTACACTTTTTTGTAATAATCAAAAAGTGGTTTAAACTGTATAGGCTGACCTCCGATAATGGCAAACATCACCGGTAGGCCTAATCTCCCCGCACGCTCTACTGATTCTGGTGTTCCACCAACGGCAACCCATATTTTTAAGTTATTATTTACAGCTCTTGGCAACACTTCCTGATTATTCAGTTCTGCTCTGAATTTACCTTTCCAGCTAATTTTGGTTTCCTTGTTTATTTTAAGGAGTAATTCAAGCTTTTCTTCATAAAGTTCGTCGTAATCTTGTAGGTTATAACCAAACAGCGGAAACGATTCGATAAAACTTCCACGGCCAGCCATTAATTCGGCTCTACCATTCGAAATTAAATCTATCGTCGCAAAATTTTGATACAGTTTAACGGGATCAGATGAACTTAAAACCGAAACTGCACTGCTTAATTTAATGTTTTTAGTTACCGTGGCTGCAGCGGCCAGTATAATTTCAGGACTGGATACGGCGTAATCAGGGCGATGGTGTTCGCCAATGCCATAAAAATCTAAACCAACTTCGTCCATTAGTTTTATCTCTGCTATAATTTCCTGAAGTCTTTGCTGGGCGGGTTGAATTTCTCCTTTTGCATTGATCTGCAGATCGCCAAACATTCCGATACCTAATTCCATAGTGTTAAAATAATTTTAACAAAGTTAATGGATAAGGGGTTATCAGTTTTTGATGTATGGTAAGAAATTTATGAATCGGTGAGTTTACCCAGCGTTTTTAGAATTGTTTCCAATTCGCGGTTGGGGTAATCAAAATTTGTGGATTCGATTTTAAATTTTATGCCGTTTTGTAAGATGATGTTAATGAAATAAGTTCTTCTGCGGCCAAACGACTCATCAATAGCTTTTACAAGTTTAACCTCATTCCATTTAAAGGTTCCCAAATTTAATAAGGTGATTTCATTTTCATCGGCAATAATTGCGTATTCATCCTGCTTCGCGATTAGGTTTTTAAAGTAGAAAATAAAGAACACAGTTAATATAGACATTGAGATTATAGCTGATTGCACATAACTTAGATCAAACATAAATATTGGTGCGACAAAGAATAATGGGAACATTGAGAAGATATAAATCATAATGAATATGTTGCCATTGTCTTTAACTTTGATCGATTTAACCATATTCTGGATTTATTATGGGTTAAAAGAAATGAGTCCATTATAAACGCCATCAATTACTTTGCTCATTTTTGGTATATCGAGGGTTTCCATGGTATCGGTTTTTTGGTGGTAATTTTTATTCCGGTAAAAGGAGGTATCGGTAATCATCATGGCATCGTAGTCAAATTTCCAGTAATTTAAATGATCAGAAAAATCGATACCTGGGAGTGAAGGTGGGCTGGCAAATGTTTTAGTTAAGATACTTTTGCTTGCTTTAAAGTTTTTAGAAAACTGATTTACAAATTCACCAGAACCGAATTTTTTAACCAGTGTAATGTAATTCCCCTTGTTTCCATACTTTACTGATAAAATACCTAAAGGGTAGGATTGCGATTTGGCTTCGTCCTTAAAATAAGCAATCATTTCGAGTGAAATCATACCAAATACTTCAGCTTTTGATTCTTTTAATGATTTGGCGTGAATGTAACTGCCCATAAATTCGGTTCTGAAATAGGGTGGTTCTTCTAAAGTATAAGCTACAAGATCAATGCGGTAATTGAGTTTTTTACCTTTAAGCAACCTGGAAAGTTCCATTAAACCAACTATACCGCTGGCATTATCATCAGCACCTTCCTGATCTCCGCAAACATCGTAGTGTGCGCCAACGATAATCCGTTTTTTATTTTCTGTACCAAAAGAGCAGATGATATTTTTATAGATTTTTTGATCAACATGATATTCCTGTGCGGAAACACTATCTGATGACTTTTCAAAAATTGTTTTGATATAATCTGCCGTTAAATTGAGTTGATCGATATTGGTATGGTTACGGAATTGAGGCGTTTTGGTTAAGGTTTTTAAATAAGTTTTGATTAGGCTTGTATCTGATTGCGCAGAGGCACTACCTTGATATACAATGAAAATGAAGAGAAAGCGAATTAAGATTTTAAGCATGGGTTAAAGTATCAGAATGTTTGATCAATGATCCTTAACCGAAGATAATGATTTGGGTTTGTTTTATGGGCAGATCAACCAGTGTTTTTTTGGTTAGCCCTCGCTATTAAACCCGATTATAGCGAACACGAAGTGCAACGAAGTAAAGCGTTAAGCGGGGCTTTCGGAGCCGATTAGCATTGGTATTGCTTTCAAAAAAAACGTAATGAAGATTTTAAGCAGATTTGAACCATATAAGGAACATAAGATCATATCAGCTTATGCCTGGAAAGATTCTGAAACAAGTTCAGAATGACATATCTATCAAACAAGTTCAAGATGATGCGATTGTATTATTGCTACCTGAAACTGGCGATTGAAATTGTTTAAGCACCCTGCAACCTGAGTTTTTTACGCTGGCCCTAGTGAGTTAAACCCGATTATAGCGAACACGAAGTGCAACGAAGTAAAGCGTTAAGCGGGGCTTTCGGAGCCGATTAGCATTGGTATTGCTTTCCAAAAAAAAATCGGAATGAAGATCTTAAGCAGATTTGAAACGTATAAGGAACATAAGTCATATCAGCTTATAACCTGGAAAAATTCTGAAACGAGTTCAAAATGACGTATCTATAGAAGCAAGTTCAGGATGAATCAACTAGGTTAAAATCGGCAGCTGTTAACTGAAAACTGCCGATTTCCAGCGGAAATTACTCTATTTTCTTACCTTTCATTGCAGTAGAAATCGCAGCATCCATTACACGCTCAGCAAATGGGCGGGTAAATTCATTCAGTTCATCTGCTTTCTTTAAAATGGTATCTTTTTCCTGTGAGGCTAAAGCTGTTTTTAACGATTCGATATGTGCCACGGTTTCTGCAATTTCGGTCTCGCTTAAATGTTCTGCATGTTTTTTGATAAAACCTTCAGCCGTGTAAACCAATTGTTCACCTTCGCTTCTTGCTTCAATCAGCATCCGTTGCTCCACATCGCTTTTGGCGTGTGTAATACTATCGATCAACATTTTTTCTACCGTATCGTCGCTCAAACCATAACTTGGCGTGATTTCGATCTCTTGTTTAACACCAGAACGCAATTCTATCGCCTGCACGGTTAAAATGCCATCGGCATTCAATAAAAAGTTGATATCTACTTTTGGCAAACCAGCAGGCATTGCAGGGATTCCTTTTAAATCGAATTCGGCAAGTTTCCTGTTTTCTTTAACCAGATCGCGCTCACCCTGGTAAACAGAAATTTTCATATTCACCTGTCCATCAATAGAAGTGGTGTATTGGCGACCTGCTTTAGTAGGTACTTTGCTGTTGCGGGCAATAATAACATCCATTAAACCACCCATAGTTTCGATTCCCAAAGAAAGTGGTGTTACATCTAACAATAAGATATCAGAACGGTTTCCGGCCAAAACATCAGCCTGGATGGCTGCACCAAGTGCGACAACTTCATCAGGGTTGATATTATCTTGAGGTTTTTTACCGAAGAAATTCTCTACGGCCTGTTTTACATATGGTGTACGGGTAGAACCGCCCACTAAGATTACTTCGTCGATATCGGCAGAGGTTAAATCAGCATCTTTCAATGCATTTTTACAGGCTGTGATGGTTTCTTCCACTTTTGCGGCAATCAATTGCTCAAAAGTTTGTTTATCCAGAGTGCACCAGATTTCGCCAACCTGTTCATTATATAAATTTTGGGTCGATAAAGCTTTTTTAGCAGCTTCAGCTTGTAAACGTAAGGTTTGCATTAAAATGTTATCCTGAGCAACTACCGTTACATCAAGATTGTTTTTCTCCAGCCAATAGTTTAAAATGGCCCTATCGAAATCATCACCACCTAAATATGTATTTCCGTTTGTGGCCAAAACCTCAAAAATTCCATTTTGAATCTGTAGAATAGATACATCGAATGTTCCTCCCCCTAAGTCGTAAACTGCAATTGTTTTTTGTTGCGAAGGATCTAAACCAATGCCATAAGCTAAACTTGCTGCGGTAGGTTCGTTCACAATTCGCATCACATCTAAACCGGCCAGTTTCCCTGCATCACGGGTGGCCTGGCGCTGACTATCGTTAAAGTAAGCCGGAACAGTGATTACAGCCCTGTTAACTGGTGTTTTTAAGGCATGTTCTGCTCTTGCTTTAAGTTCTTTTAAAATTTCTGCAGATAATTCTATAGGCGTATAAAAACGGTTACCAGCCTGGATTTTCACCAAAGCATCGGTATCGTCGTCAATAATTTTGTAAGAAAAAATAGCGGCGTGTTCGGCTACGTCTTTATAGGATCGGCCAAGAAGCCTTTTAACGGAGAAAATCGTGTTAGAGGGATCAGTAGTTAAGTATTCTTTCGCCTCGTTACCTACAACCGCTTCATTCTGGCCATTAAAATAGACTACTGATGGTACCAATATTCCTTTGCCAGCATCGTTAATTACCTGCGGATTTTTATCTGGATTGATAAACGCCACCAAACTATTGGTTGTGCCTAAATCTATTCCAACTATAATTTCTTCCTTCTGAAACGAACCTGTAGCAAGGTTAATTGATATTTTTGCCATAGGAGCAAAAATATGCTTTTTAAATAAAGGTTATGTCATTCATTTGTTAGCAAGAAAATATAAACCTAAAGAAATTATGACTGAAAATAGCGTATAGTTTATTTCTAAAAGCAAAATAATAACGATGTGATATTTTTGAGATTTATTATTTGTGATAAAATGTTTAATTTTTTTCTATCGGATCTGCTTGTTTGTTTGTTTTGTGTTGTTTTTCTTTAATTTTTAATATGTATTTTGTGTTTTAAGGTGTTTTTATATGAAAATTATCGCTACAATATTTATATTGCCTGTACATTTATCTAAATTAATATGAAAAAACAGCTATTTTATGTATTGTTTGGGCTTTATTTACTCCCAATAAGCTCTTTTGCGCAAAATATAATAAAGGGTAAGGTTGCAACATTGAAAGGAGAAGGAATTATAGTAGCTTCTGTTAAGGAGAAAGGTACAGGAAAGGGTACTGTTACCGATCAGAATGGAGATTTTCAGATTTCAGTTTCTGATAAAGGAACCTTAGTTGTCAGTGCTATTGGATATGAAACCAGAGAAGTAGTAACAACAACCGGACCTTTAACAATTATTTTATCGGAAAGTGCACAAAATCTTGGCGATTTTGTGGTGGTTGGAAGCCGTGGTAAAGGCCGCTCTTCTATTCTTACGTCTGTTCCTGTTGATGTGATCAAGATTAATCAGGTGAACATGCCTACTGCAAAAATGGATTTAACTTCAATTTTAAATGCTGCTTCACCGTCTTTTAATTTTAACAAACAAAGCGGATCAGATGGTGCAGATCAAATAGATTTGGCTACGCTTAGAGGTTTGGGGCCAGATCAGACATTGGTTTTGGTAAATGGCAAACGCCGTCACCAAACAGCCTTTGTAGCAGTATTCGGAACCCGGGGTAGGGGAAATTCAGGAACAGATTTAAATGCGATTCCGGAATCTTCGATAGATCGTGTTGAGATTTTACGCGATGGTGCATCGGCACAATATGGATCGGATGCAATTGCAGGGGTAATTAACTTAATATTGAAAAAGGATGTTGGCGTTTTAAGTGTTAATACAGGGTATTCAGGTTATTATGATCCAAGAAACAACACCCATTATGCTAAAGAACTGGGGCAGTATCGCCAGGGTGGTGCAATTGATGGGAACGCATTTTCTTTAGGTGCCAATTATGGTGTTGCACTGGGTAAGCATGATGGTTTTATTAATTTCTCCGGAAACTTTTTTGCTAATGGAAAAACGTTCAGGCAAAATCTGAATACAGATTTAAGTACCAAAGATGGTTTACCTATTAATACGGTGAGGAGATCTACTGGTGATGGATCGGTAACCTCCGGTGGTTTAATGTATAATATGGAATTGCCAATTGCAAATACAAAAACAGTCATTTATTCATTTGGCGGAGGTAATGTAAAAGCCTCTGATGCTTATGCGTATACCAGAAATTTATCAGAGCGGCCTGAACGTTTTCCTGACGGAGTTGCCGGAAATCCTATTTTACAAACCACAATAGACGGAGAAACTTATTTTGATCCGATCATCCAGACTAAGATCCAGGATTTATCCTTTGCAGCAGGTGTAAAAGGGATCTGGGGTAAAGATTGGAACTGGGATTTAAGCAATACACTGGGACGTAATAATTTCCATTTTTATGGCGATCAAACATTTAATGCTTCTCTTGGTGCCGGTAAAACTCATTTTGATGATGGGGGTTTTTCATTTTTGCAAAATACAGTCAACTTTAATTTAAGTAAGGCAATTCCAACTGTTGCCTCCGGTTTGAATTTGGCTTTTGGCTTAGAGCATAGATATGAAAACTATAAAATTTATGCAGGAGAAAAAGATTCGTATTCTAACTATAACCCAGATAAAGCTACAGGTTCTCAAGGTTTTCCGGGTTATCAGCCAGGCGATGAAGTTAACGCAGGCCGATCTAATGTTGCTGCTTATGTTGATGCAGAATTGGATGCTACCGATAAGTGGCTTATAGGTGTTGCTGTTAGGGCAGAAAATTACAATGATTTTGGCTTCACCAGTAATTACAAATTTGCGACCCGTTATAAATTAACAAACAATTTTAATGTTCGCGGATCAATAAGTACAGGTTTTCGTGCACCATCACTACAACAAATTAATTTCAGCAATACTTTTACAAACGTGCAGGGAGGCAAGGTTTTCGAGGTCAAAATCGCGCCGAACTACAGTCCAATTACAAAAGCAGCCGGAATTCCTGATCTGAAACAAGAAAAATCTGTTAATGCAAGTTTAGGCTTTTCGTGGAAACCAGTTTCTGAAATTACGGTAACCCTCGATGGTTATCGCATTAATATTAAAGACAGGGTGGTATTATCTGGTCAGTTTGATGAAAGTATTCCAGCGTTGAAGCCGATATTAAATCAATTGAATGTATCACAGGCACAATTTTTTGCAAATGCAGTTAACACCACAAATTATGGATTGGATTTAGTTGTAGATTATACTAAGCGCTTTGACAATAAAAGTATTAAGGTCTTATTTACCGGAAACTTAAATCATTTAAATATTGATAAAATTAACATTCCGAATGCTTTAAATGGTTCTTATGAAAATCAGCAGGCATTTTTTAGTGACAGGGAGCAAGCGTATATTAAAGCATCTGCTCCTCCTGTAAAACTGGGCTTAAACTTAGATTATGGGTTTGGTAATTGGATGGTTGGAACGCATTTTCTATACTATGGCAAAATTTCGATTTTAGGTTATGGTTATGCAAACACTTATCCACCATTGGTTGAACTGGATAATGATCCAAGCAAAACGGTTTTAGAACAGTTTAATTATTCAGGCAAAATGGTTACTGATGTTTATGCTTCTTACAAAATCTCGAAAAAAGTGACGGTGTTTTTTGGTGCAGATAACGTATTTAATATTCATCCTGATTATGGTTACGTACAAGGCGCAAAACTTTCTGCCTACGATGGTGAAACAGGTGGTGCATGGGATGCGGTTCAGATGGGTTTTAATGGTCGGAAACTCTTTACCAAATTGGCTTTTAACTTTTAAAAGGAACTGAACATAAGTGATAAAGAGGCTTTTGATCAGTTCAAAAGCCTCTTTTTTTTCTTTTTCCCCCACCAGATCAAAAATCCGGTAGTGGGCAAGGTTGCAATAATTAATGCAGCGATAAATGCGAGTATCTTAGTAGGCCAGCCAAATAAGCCACCATCATGAATATCAAGGTTTGAATTGCGCCATTTTAAACCTAATGGCTTATTCTGATGTAACATTTGATCCGTAAGCGAACCCGTATTTGGATTGAAGTAGAAATAACTTAATCCCCGCCAGGCATCTCCCGAATTAATGATCTGAACGGTAGCCATCATACTTGCTTTTTCGTCTTCAGGATAATTTAGCAGGATCGCTTTGTAATTCCCTTTATTTAATCTGATCAGCGTATTTAAGGCCAGGTTACTGGCTAAGCTATTTTTATGTTCAGCCGGAGATTGTACATATTCTCTTAACAGAACCGGCTTTTTAGCTGTGCCTAATGACTTGTAAATGCCCAGTTCCCACCATTTAAATGACCATACCAGGCCAGTGATAACGATTACCAAGGCAAATGGAATCACATAAAAACCAAACGTACTGTGCAAATCCCAGTTAAGTCGTTTAAACCTTGCATTCCACTTTACTGTTAAGCGTTGTCTGATGTTTTTTAGCTTTTTAGGAAGCCAGATGATAAAGCCTGTAATAATAATCATTAAGAACATGAGGACAGAAGAGCCTACGATAAAACTCCCAATAGGCTTCTTAAATAGCAAATATTGATGAATCAGTCTTACTATACTGAAAAATTCATGTTTAAGATCAATAACCCCGAGAACCTTACCGCTAAACTGATCAATATACACATCTTTACTATACACTACCTGACCAAGATAAAAAATTGATTTAGCCTTTTTATTGGCTTTAGAAGCTGAAAATATATAAGCGTACTGATCTGATTTTACTTCTACACGATTAAATTTTTCATCAGCAGGAAGTGCCTTCTGTGCCTTTTCTTCTAAAATATACAAAGGCAATGGTTTACCCGCTGCCTTTGTATAAACAATATCCTGATGGAAAAAATTAAACAACTCCTCTTCAAAAACATATATACAGCCTGTAAAGGCTACAATAGTAATGATAACACCACTAATCAGGCCAAGCCACAGGTGTATAAAAGCGGCTATTTTTTTAAATTTTTTCAAGATTTTAATTGAAAGTATAACCTAACGTAAATAAATAATTTGATGGTGTACCCGGGAAAAGTCTTAAGTAATCGTACCCGCCAACCCAGTGCACTTTATTCGTAATATTATTCATGTTAAACTGTACTTGTACCTTACCAACATTATAATAAAGTGCAGCATTGAATAAAGTATAGCTTGGAATCGTTTGATTAAAATTCAAAGATAAAATTCTGGAATCTACATAATTTGAACCAGCACCAATGCCTAATCCTTTCAAAATACCATCAGTAAAGTTATATTTCGCCCAAATATTGGCGGTATGATGAGGTGCATTTGGTTTCTGTATACCAACTTCTGATGCAACAGGACTATCTGTAATCATTGCCTGATTATAAGAATAAGAAGCCAATATGCTCAATTGAGGAATAATGCGGCCAATAACATCGAATTCAATCCCTCTTGAACGTTCTTCGCCTACGGAACGTAAAAGATCTGGTTGGCCGGCAATATTTGCAGGATAAAGCACATTGGTTTGTTTAATCTGGTAAATAGCTGCAGAGGCTGTTAAGTGATCATCCAGCCAACTCGTTTTTGCACCAAATTCAATCATATTGCTTTTTAAAGGATCAAATGGTCCGCCAGCATTTGGGTTGGAAATTGCTGAAGCAGTTTGTGGCGTATAACCCATTACGTAAGTTCCGTAAAGGTTAATGTTTGTTGTGGCTGAGTAAACTAAACCAAATCTTGGTAGTAATGCTTTAGAGTGTGCTTTTGCTTCAGTCGGTTTAAGGTAGTTGTCAAAATCTGTATAATATTCATATCGTAAACCCAGCAGGGCCTGTAATTTGCCAAATTTGATATTGTCTTGTACGTAACCAGCATGTAGAAAATAGTAGGTTGGGTCATAAGCAGCCTGGGTAAAAAAGTTTTTACTATCATCCTGCATGCGTTGTGATCCCATTACGTCATTCAGGTTGAAAGATGGTACATTCGGTACCAGCAAATTATTTACCACAAGGAAGCGCTTGATATAATTGGTTGGATCCTTATCGTAGTCTGACTTCACAAAGCTGATCGCGCCAGTATTTGCTGCATTACGATAGTTGTTGGCCGTTAGTTGGGAAGCGCCAACCGGAAGTTTTTCACTGGCAAAATCATATCCGGCTACAATGGTTTGCTCAATTTTTCCAGTTTTTATTTTATAATTAATAAAGCCTGAGAAGTTATCAATATACCTTTTTCGGATACGATTAAAAATTTGCATGGCGATTAGATTATCTACTGGTTTTCCGGTCGCATCTAAAGCATAGGCATTGGCACTTCTGTGCTCATACAAATCTTCGCTGTATCCTGTCTTCATGTAAGAAGCTGTAAAATTGAAGTTATCACTGAAACGGTGATTTAACGAGAGTGCAACATTATAAGTTTTCTCATTCAGCCGATCGTTCCCTGTATTTAGTGAAGTTGATTGTGGCGTAGAATACAAGTTTCCATTTCCAAAAACGGATTGTCCACGATCTAAACGACTTTTTGAATCATTGTAAACCAGGTCGAAATTTAAACTGGTGTTTTTTGAAGGTAAAAACGTGAGTGATGGCGCAATAACTATATTTTTGTCAAATTGTAAATCGCGGAATGAATTGGCATCCTCATAACCAAAGTTTAAGCGATAAAGCAATGTACTATCTTTGTTTGCAGGTCCTGTTACATCGGCAAGTGCACGGAAAGTGTTGTAACTTCCCATAGAAAGGCTTAGTGATTTACGGGTTTCTGCCAAAGGTTTTTTGGTTACGCGGTTAATCACACCACCCGGACTCGCATTGCCATAAAGTGCTGATGAGGGGCCTTTCAATACTTCAACACGCTCCAGGTAATTGGCCAGAGGCTGTTTCCAGAAACCAGTGCTGGTACGCATGCCATTAATTAACTGGGTATTGCTACCGCCATTAATTCTGAAACCACGGATAGTGATGTCATCGTAGAATGTGAACTGATTTACACCACTAAAGTTTTTGACCACTTCACCAACCCGTACAGCACCCTGATCTGCAATCAATTCCTTACTTGCATAAGAAACCGATTGTGGTAAATCTTTTAATAAAATTTCTGATTTACTTCCAATAAATGTGGCGGTATTTTTATAGGTTTTTTCTTTCCTGCCGGTTATTTCAACCTGTTGTAAATCTGATTTTGTGGGAGATAAGCTCACATTCAAAGTGATTTTATCACGATTCAGATTAATATTTCTGCTGGTAGTGATGTAACCAACATAGCTGAATTTAATTGTCGATGTGGTTTTGCTCACAGATAAATTAAAATTTCCCTTTTGATCGGTGATTGTTTTTTCATTTCCATGATCAGCATATACATTAACTCCAGGGATCACTTCACCGGATTCATCGGTTACTTTACCATTAATGGTTACCACTTCCTGGGCCGAGGCAAGGGCATAAATACCCGTAAAAACAATCAGAAATAACAGTTTCTTATAAAGATTAGACATTGAAATTTGTTTGGTTTTTATTTAGACTTATTTTAAATAATGCGCAAATCTAATATATTTCTGAAATGTTACAAAAGGAAAATAAAATAATTGGAGGCTTTTGTGAGTTGGGAAGATGAGTGGTCGGTAAGATATAAGATATCCAAATAGACTATTTCTTGTTTTTTTCTTCAATCCACAAGCTCATGTATTTTGTACTCAGTACCGTGTGATGATTTAATATCTGTCCGAAAAAGTTATTTTGTCGGTGTGTAGTTAGATCTGAAGCTAATCTTTCGATTTCTTTAATGAACTGATCAGCAAAATATTTTGCTGAATATCTTTGGTTAATGATTTGTATACCGTTCTGCTGTGCAACTTGCCAGGCATTTTTATCCTGATAAAGTTTTACAGATTCCTCGATAAAAAGTTCCAGATCATCTTCAGTGCTACCATTCCAATCTAAATCACCTTTCATGGCTTCTGCGCCAACAGATGTAGTTACCGACGGCGTGCCAACCTGCATGGCATCGATAAACTTACCTTTTACACCCGCACCGAATTGAATAGGGGCAAGTAATATTCTGTGTTTGGCAATAGTTTCCCTAGCATCTAAAGCTCTTCCTTTAATTAAGAATTTTTCGCCTTTATTATCTAGTTGCAGCACTTTTTGTGAGGCATAAGATCCGAATATATTCAAATTTGCACCTGGAAGCTTTTTTCTGAGTTTAGGCCAGACTTTGGTTTTTAAGACCTGAACGGTATTCCAGTTGGGTTCATGAAGGAAATTGCCAATGAAAACAAAATCTGCCCGATCTTCAAAGGGAATCCATTTTTCGATCACTTGCTGATTGATTTCTTTTTCCAGAAATGGTAAATAATAAATCAGTGAAGCATCAATTTTGAATTGATTTTTCAGGATATCCATCTCCACTTCCGAAATGATTAAAGATAAATCGCATCTTAAAATTGAAGCAATTTCTCTTTTAGCCGTATCTGAAAGTAAATCTAAAACTTGTTTTTTTTTATCGCTTTGCTGGCGGGCATTTCTCAGGCAATGTAAATCTTCAGTGTCTAAAATCCTTAATGCATTGGGGCATTCCTGTTGAACCCGCCAGCCATATTGTTCCTCAACCATAAAACGGTCGAACATGACAATTTCAGGGTTTAGTGTTTTTAAAAATGAATTAAAGCTTTCATCATTCAGCTTTATTTGCTGCTCAATAACAGGAGTTTGTGTGAAATCATAACTGAAATCGCTTTTTGATGCTGCAGAGGTAAAAGTGATTTCGTAATCTTTGTTCAAAAATAAATCGACCAGTTGAATCATCCGTGTTCCCGCTGCCGATGAAGTGGGTTCGGGCCAGACTAATCCAATAATCAATAATTTTTTTACGCTTCTACTCATTTTCTACAAAATAAGCTCTTTTTTTTTGCTCCCGCAGATAAATGTGATTTTCGTAGATTAAAATCTGGATCTGCGATTATCCACTAAATCTGCTGGATATATAAACGTATCTTAAATATTCCTAATTTTGCAGCTCAATTACACCACCACATGTTAGGATTAAAATTATTGACAGACCCACGTTGGGCAAATATTGCAGAATCGAATTTAGAAGAAATTTTATCTGACCATGCCTGGTGCGAACAAAAAGCGGCAACCAATGCCATTACCTTAATAACTCAAAATTCAGAACATCAGGATCTGGTAGATGAGTTAACAGCGATTGCTATTGAAGAGATGCAGCATTTCCAGATGGTCATTGAAATTATAAAAAAACGGGGTTATACTTTAAGTCGCGAGCGGAAAGATGACTATGTTGGTCGTTTGGTGAAATTCAGTAAAAAAGACGGAAGCCGGAATATGGCTTTTATTGACAGGTTATTGTTTGCTGCAATGATTGAAGCCAGAAGTTGCGAACGTTTCAGGGTACTTTCGTTAAATATTAAAGATCTGGAACTGGCTAAATTTTACCACGAGTTAATGGTTTCGGAAGCCGGGCATTATACCACATTTTTAAATTTTGCACGTAAATACAGTACCGATGTGGATGTAGATAAACGCTGGAAAGAATGGCTGGATTTTGAAGGAGAATTGATTCAAAGTTTCGGAACTAAAGAAGCGATACACGGGTAAATGATGTAAGATGTTTTATGGGAAATGGATGATGGAGGTATTTATCGCTTGATCTTCTGACTTTCGGGCCCCTGACTTTCCGACTTATAAATATTCCACAGCCAAATAACTATATCCTGATAGCTATCGATACCTTTTTTCTGGTTGTTCAGTTTTAAGAAACGATCGAAAGCGGCATCCATATAACCGAACATATCACCATTGTATTTTCTCCAGAATTCTTTTTCAATTTTAAAATCAGCTAAAACCCGAGGTGAAAGTTTTAAATAAAGTAATTTATAGTCCTCTGGTGATTTCATCCGGATTTCGAATAAGATATACCGCAACATTTCATAATTGGCAGAATATTGGTAATTCACGTCAGGACTGTTACTTGCGGTCAGGTAACCTAGAAGATTAGCTTCATCTTCGTAAGCAATACCGAGTTGATGCCCGATTTCGTGGCAGCTTACATAAGGTTTTACAAAGTCAGGCAGATTCATATTCATATTAGCTTCGCCAGAAAGCGGTGCATAATAACCCTCGATGCCGATTTTACTGATGATCCATGAATTTAAAACCGATTTTAAGCAAGGATTGGAATATCTGAATACTGAGTTTTTTTTCTCCATAAATGAGTAAGCAGCTGCAGATTTAGATTCGAGCTCATTAACCGTGTAAGCGGGTACTTCATTTTGCCTCAATTTTAAGGCATTGGTTTTATCAACGAAATAATTGCCGAGAACAACTAATTCTTTAACATTATATTTTTCGTTGCCAATTCCTAACTCTTCGCTAATACTTGGTCGGCTATAATTTAAACCCCATACGATTTTGAAAATAATATAGAGAATTAAGAAAAAGTTTAAAATCTGTAAGGGAACAATAATTCTATCCTGCTTTTTTAGTGATTTTCGCCTTTTGTAAAATCTAACGATTTTATAAAGTACAAAGCCAATAAGTAAAACATATATCATATCTCCAATAGCAAATGGAAACAGAGAAGATACAAACCTCAAGGCTGAAGAAATGGAAGGATAAAAACCTGTTGAATAATATTTTTGGACAAGGGTAGGGATGAAGCCAAAAAGGTAGATCAGCAAAGCAATTATTAAAACTGCAATGAATTTTGAATAGATAGATTTATTTTTTCGCATTTTATATTACCTGCTAAAAATAACGACTATCATCAGGATAACAAATATAAATATCGGTCTTAACAATTATTGCTGGTTTGCTTTTCTTTCGAAACCATCTTTTCTAAGTTCCCAGGAAACCATAACCTCAAAAAACGTTGTTAAGGAACTAAATATAAAATAGAGGTATCGACCATTATTATTTGGTTCGCCATTCATTTATTGATTTTCTTGCTTCATCGATTTTTTGAATTTGTGTTTCAGAAAATACTGGGCTATTTAATAAAAGATCTGAAAATTTTGTGCCATATTTTACAGCAGGCTCTTCAACTTTGTTGTCAGAAATTACATTTCTATTCTTCGCTTTTTCTTTCAACTGAGCAACAAAATCAGAGACCTCCTTCTTCATGTTTGAAGGGAGGGATGAAATGTCCGAAAATAACTGTAAATCTGTCATTGCTAATTTCTTAAGCTAAACAAATATAACAAATCTATCTCACAAATGTCAAACGTTTTCCGATCTGATCGGTCGTGAATTTGCCATTTTGGTAAGCCAAGTTGCCTGATACAAAGGTATGTGTAATACTTGCCTGAAAAGTATCTCCGTCAAACGGACTCCAGCCACATTTATAGAAATTATTCAATTTGGTTACTTTCCATGAATCTTTGAGGTCTACCAGCACTAAATCTGCCCAGTAGCCTTCGCGGATGAACCCACGTTTTTCAATATCGAAACAGATAGCCAGGTTATGAGCCGTTTTTTCGACAATTTTTTCTAAAGAAATTTTACCCTGTAAATGCATTTCTAATAATGCTGGCAAGGCATGCTGTACCAACGGGCCGCCAGATGGAGCTTGAGCGTAAGGCTGCTGCTTTTCTTCCAATGTATGTGGGGCGTGATCTGTGGCAATCACATCAATATAATTTTCAAGAACGCCTTTAAGCACACCTTTTTGATCATCTTCGGTTTTTACAGCAGGATTCCATTTAATGAAATTTCCTTTTGAAGCATAATCTTTATCGTTAAACCAAAGGTGATGTACACAAGCTTCTGCCGTAATTTTTTTATCCTTTAACGGGGTGATATTATCAAATAAGGCTATTTCTTTTGCTGTAGAAATGTGCAGGATATGCAAACGCGTTTGGTAAGTTTTTGCCAGTTCGACCGCTAATGATGATGATTTATAACAAGCCTCTGCACTGCGGATTAAAGGATGCATATCAATCGTGAGGTCATCGCCATATTTGGCTTTAAATTCGGTCATGTTATGGCGGATGGTTGCTTCATCTTCGCAATGCGTAGCTACCAATATTGGCGCTTTACTAAAGATATTTTCTAAGGTTTTTTCATTGTCAACCAACATATTCCCGGTTGATGAACCCATAAAAACCTTAATTCCGCAAACATTTTTAGGATCGGTTTTTAAAACTTCTTCAATATTGTCGTTACTGGCACCCATGTAAAATGAGTAATTGGCCAATGAGGTTTGGGAAGCAATTTCGTATTTATCAGCCAATAAATCCTGAGTTAGGGTATTGGGCACCGTATTGGGCATTTCCATAAAAGAGGTAATCCCTCCGGCTACTGCAGCCATACTTTCAGTAAAAATATCGGCTTTATGGGTTAATCCCGGCTCGCGGAAATGGACCTGATCGTCAATCATCCCTGGTAAAAGGTATTGTCCTTCTGCATTAATTTCCTGGGCATCAGGTGCAGATAAATTTTGACCGATTTTGGCAATTAATCCATCTTTTATCAATACATCAGCAACAATTTTTTGTCCTTCGTTTACAATTGTCGCAGCTTTTATCAGGTAAGTATTCATGGTTTCAAAGGTAGTAATTTAGTGTTAAGTAGCGAGTATCAGGTATCAAGATTTTGATGCTGTGGTAATGGGAAATTATGTTTAATGCTACTGTTTTAGGTTAAATAAACCTGATAGCAGTGGGCACGTAGTGTAACGGAGTAAAACGGATAGCAGGGCTGCTGCGACCGAAAAATTACTGAAATTGCTTTACTCCTGATGTTGAAAAAAAGGAGTTTGGATTCCACATCGGACTGAAAGCTTCTGCCTTATACCTTCAAACCCTCAACCTTAATCACTATCTTTGTGCGCTATGGCAAAATCGTTCGAAGAATTTAAGTTAAACAGGCAAATTTTAAATGCAGTTGCCGATGCAGGTTACACCGTTGCCACGCCGATACAGGAAAAAGCAATCGCTCCAGTGTTATCTGGACAGGATATTTTCGGTATTGCTGAAACTGGTACAGGAAAAACCGCTGCTTTTGTTTTGCCAATTTTAATGCAGTTGAAATATGCTCAGGGCGATCATCCAAGAGCACTGATTTTGTCGCCAACACGCGAACTGGCCATGCAGATTGCAGAACAGGTGAAATTATTTTCTACTTATACCGATTTACGTTCTTTAGTGATTTTCGGCGGAATTGGTCCGAAAACGCAGAAAGAGCAAATTGCAAAGGGCGTTGATATTTTGATTGCTACGCCGGGAAGATTTTTGGATTTGTATTTAGCCGGCGATATTAACACACAGAGTTTGAAATTTTTGGTGTTGGATGAAGCTGATAAAATGATGGATATGGGTTTTATTGGCTCTATCCACCGGATTTTGGAGATTGTTCCACGTAAACGTCAGAATTTGTTGTTCTCGGCAACAATGAGCGACTTGGTCCAGAAAATTGCCGGCGATTTCCTGAATAATCCGCTTGTAATTGAGGCATCTGCACAGGCAACCCCTGCTGCAAATGTAACGCAGACTTTATATTACGTTCCGAATTTCAAAACGAAAATTAACCTATTGCAGCATTTACTGAAAAATGATGAGACTTTTAATCGCCTGATTATTTTCTGTAAAACCAAAACGGTTGCCGATAATATTTTCAGTTTTATTGAACGTAGGTATGGTGCTGAAAATGTTCGTGTAATCCATGCCAACAAAGGACAGAACACCAGGATTAACTCTATAAATAGTTTTAAAGAAGGTAATATCAGGGTACTGGTGGCTACAGATGTAGCGAGTAGGGGTATTGATGTGAGTGATGTGAGTCATGTGATCAATTTCGATGTGCCGATTATTATTGAAGATTATGTACACCGTATTGGCCGTACCGGCAGGGCTTTTGCCAAAGGTGATGCAATTACCCTTGCTACTGATGCCGAAAAGTATTATATCCGCAAGATCGAAAAATTGATTCGCCAATATATTCCTGTGGCCGAAATTCCGGAAGGTGTATTCATTGATGAAACCCCTTACGAAGAGCGCCAGCATATTGCAAAAGAAATCGATATGCAGAAACGTAAGGAAGATCCTGATTTTCAAGGGGCTTTCCACGAGAAAAAACATGCTGCGGCAATAGAAAAAAAGGTGAGGGAGAAAGCCAAAGCAAAGGCTGGTAAACAGGTAAAGAGTTTTAAAAAAGGCAAAAAATTCGATAAGAAAAAGTAATGAACCCGACACAATTAAAATAATTATTAATTTTCTAAATAATTATTTCAATTGTCAAAGGCTCCATCTGACAATTGAAAACAAATAAATAAACACAGATGAACTTTAGGATTACGCCTTTAAATATTGTAAGTGCCATTGGTTTGGGCTTGGTGGTTGTAAATCTCTTTTCGGAAAAAAGTACAGCACCACGTCATGTAAATATGGATGGTTTTTATCTCCTTATATTGGGCTGTTTAATTGTGGTAACCTTTATTACAGATATGATTTTCCGCTTTACTCTAAAGGATATTAAAAGAATTTGGATTGTTGAATTGATTTTTATCGTTATTGCGGCCGTGTTAATGTTAATCTTGCAAAAGGTAGCGTAATTAAACCGTAAAAATATCCCGTCAATGTTAATCATTGTAATCTACTCATCTGTGGAATCAAATTAATTAATCATCTTTGCATCCGTTAAAAATAAACCGATAACCTTTAATCAGTGAATCAATTTATCGGTGTAATCCACTAATCGGTGAAATCAAATTAAAAAATGAAAAAAGCAGAAATAAAAATAACCGTTGAGTTAGATGAAGGCAATAACCCGGATAACATACTTTGGGAAAGCACAGATTCTGGTAATGCTGATAAAGTACCTGCAAAGGCGATGTTTTTATCAGTTTGGGACCACAATTATAAGAATACCCTAAAGATAGATCTTTGGACAAAGGATATGCCTGTTGATGAGATGAAACGTTTCTTCTACGAAACTTTGCAAACCATGGCCGACAGCTTTTTAAAAGCCACAAATGAAACTTTAATTGTTGAAGATTTACGCGATTACTGTGCCCACTTTGCAGATAAGATGGGGATTATTGAAGGGCAGTAGTTTAGTCATTAGTCATTAGTCATTAGTCATTAGTCATTAGTCATTAGTCATTAGTCATTAGTCATTAGTCATTAAAAAATACCAGGTAAGTTAGCGATTAAACCATTAACTTCCATTACAAACAATTACCAATCAGTGGAATCGTTAAAATCAGTGTAATCATTTTTAACTATGTTAGTATTAAATAAATTCAGGGCCTGGTTAGGCATTTTGTTATGCGTTATTGCAGGTTTCTGCCCCATGCTAAAAGTGCCCATTAAAGGCAATTGGAACTTGTATCAATCAGATGCGCGTTTGTTTTTGATTACTTATGCCATTATCGCCATTTCGGTATTGGTTCTATTTATCAGAAAAGTAGGGGCCTTTAGGTTTATGAGTTTTGTAATGGCTATCTGGTATGTTTTAGCTGTAGTTGCTGTTTATTTTACAGCAAACAATTACACTAAATATGGCTTCGCAAATAAACTTATCGGTAAAGTTGTTCATTTCCAATGGGGCTGGATTGTACTTTTGGTAGGTGTTGTATTTATGCTTTTCAGTGTTAAGAGGTCGCAATTAGAGGTAAAACCTTCGCTCATTTAATAGAATAGTTTAGGGAATAGCTGGTAGCCGTGATTTTATTGGCCACCAGCTTTAAGAAGGAGCATCTGGAGGTGAATAAGTAATAAAATCTTTATAGTAACGGCAAGTTTAGAAATTTTTAACGATTACTTTAAAAACTTGCCCCTTTTCTCCATCTTGACCATCTAATCCATTGCCTAATGTTCTCGGCTCTGGGTAATTACCATCGTCAGCATCAACTCCTCGGCCACACCACCCATTTTTGCCTCCCCCTCTGCCTCCATATCCGGGTTTTCCTGCTTTGCCACCATTTCCGCCTATTCCACCATTTCCTCCCCTTATATAAAATTTTGTAGTGTTAACTAAAACCTCTGTATAGGTATCAACAGATATGAAGTAAATAGAAGAACCATTGCTGCCATTGCCACCTTGACCACCTTTGCCACCTTGTCCAGAATTTGCACCACCACCACCATTGCCAGCACCTTCTTTACAATCAAATAAGCTATCTGCACCTTCTTTACCATTTGAACCATTTCCGCCATTCCCTCCACTTCCTCCATTTCCGCCGTCGCCTCCGCTTATTCCGTCAAAATCTAAAACTATTCTAGAATCTTCAATATTTTGTTGGGTATCAATACAAACCATTTCCTTTGTTATAATATATAGATTTGGATTATTTAGGCTATCACCCTGTTCACCTATAAGACCGCTTTGGCCTACAGAACCTGGTTGGCCTTGTCTATCGATTTCACCCACACCATTTACACCATTGATTCCTCCAATTCCATCTTTCCCCTTTCTCCCTTCAATGGTTTGATCAAGTTCGATCCTAATCGGAAAATTATTGTCTTTTAATTTAAGTTTGTCACAATATATTATCCAAAAGGGCACATTAATGTTTGTGAAAGTCAAAGTAGCGTTAGGCTGAAAAATAATTTCGTTCGCTTTTAAAATCTGTCCATTAAAGATTTCTCCAATATTTACTGGAAAGATGCTGTTTATAATAGCAGTATCGTTAATTAAAGTCATTACCTCTGTTGGCAATGCTTCATTGAGATTATCAAATGTTAATTCTTGTATGTTCATTTGGTCGATTTGTTTTTTCGCCTACTTTGTAATGCGGTGTTCGGCGCGTCCGTTTATTATTGGATTATATTTTTTAAAATGGCTCGTCGCTTATTAATACGATCCATGTTGGTATTTTAGATGTTGTAGCTATGCCGATGCGCAAATCTGAATACTCATAAATAATTGCCATCCGGCCACGGGTTGCACTGGCAAAATAACTATTCGCAATATCGATTTCGTAATACCTAGCAACGGCATCGGCTTCATTTATTTTATTGGTATTAAAAAAAGCTATTTTACCATAATAGGGTTTTGCATAGCCCGGTTTGGTGATGGTAATGGCATAGTTTTTAATTTTTTGCTTTTTAAATATTTTTAATGCTGTTTTTATATTGGTGGAATTGATTGTAGTTTTTGAAATCTGACCTTTGTTTGGCTCAATATTTAATTCGGCCAGCGTGAAAAATTGATTAGGCTTTACAACTGCATTTTTTTTGGTAAATTGTATATTAAAATCTCCATCTATTTTACCCCGGTTAATTGGTACTTTTAAGGATGTGCCACAAGAACTGATAATTGTGAGGCCCATCACCGCAGTACACATAGGAAATATTAGTTTTTTCATAATTGTATAATTTTAAAATGTTTGTTTGAAAAATATTTGCCTTGATAATATATCTTCGCATTGGTAATTTTTACTTTTTCCCTGGTATACAATAATATTTTTCCTCTTTTAGAACAGCTGCACCTGGTACCCTCCATTATATTACCATCTGCATTACGGTTATTAATGTCGCCATTGGTATCTCTATCATTTTCATTGCCATCTTTATCTCTATTGTTTTTATCCCCGTTTTTATTTATTTTGTTTCCTTTTCCTTTCGTTCTGCGGTCGGCAATTTCTCCACCACTTTTTCTGCTCCCAGCAGCGCCATCATTCAAACGGCTGTTATTGTCTCCATCATCGTCCCTGTCGTTTCCATCGCCGTCTAATAATCGGCAAATGCAGTCGCCACCTATGCTATACACTTTATTTCCTGCAATAAACAAGGTTTTGTGCGTGGTATCTGCAATTGTTTTTATTTCGGCATCGTTGTTTGCTAAACCGATATAACTGAATGTTCTATCTTGGCAATACCCAGCAGAGTAACACAACATGGATATTAATAATGTTAATATTTTCTTCATATCGTTTTTCGATTGATTTATGCTTTTGTAGTTATCCATAATCTCTCTTCAGTCATTCTAAACCATGAATTTTTCGTAAGTTTTAATTTACATATCAAATTTAAGTTTCCATTTTTCTTTGGGGCTGGCAATTGAGTGAAGTATCTTCTTTTTGCTGTGAGCTGTAGGTAATAAGGTGTGTAGTGAAAAAATAAAGCGGAAACCTGAACGAAATTTTGAGTATTTTAAGCTACGCTAAACAAAAAACAACATACTTCGCATTGGTAAACCTGTATCTCACACATTTTTAAGCTTTTTTGCTCCTTTTCTAATTATCTTTAGTAACACCTTTTTTGGTTTCACTAGAATGGTTATAAAAAGCAAATTTTTTAAGTGTTTAATGCTTTTAGACTTTGTCTTAATGGGCAACAGTCTTAATGCGATTGCGCAAGAGAATATTAAGCCAATAAATATCACTCAGCAAAGCAAAAATGTTAGTCTTTTAAACCAGGCATATTATACGCTATCGAAAAAAAACAATAAAACTTATGCCCAACTCCAGGAACTAGATTGGCACTTTTTGGACAGTAACATAGCAGCACAAAAAGAGTTTCCAGATACGGTTTTACAATATTGGATCAATTTTAGTATTCGCAGTACTTTTGATAGGGATACCAGCTTACTGTTTAAATTAGACAGTAAAATGCAACAAACTCAATTGTATGAGCGTGTAGGAAATCGATTGGTACTGGTTGGGCAAACGGGTTTTGGTATTAAAATTTCAAATCTCTCGATAGCTACTGATTATTGGCGGATACATTTGCCCGTAAAGCAAAAAGAAACACAATATTTTTATGTGCTCATTCAAAAATACCTATACAACATTGTTCCGCAATATCCGCAAATAGAAACCTATGATACCGCCTACAGGGAAAAGAACAGAGAACTGGTTTTGTTTCCGTTAAGTTTTAGACATGTTAAATTGTGGGTTGCAGGGTTTTATTTCGCCGTTTTTATTTATTGTTGTTTAAAATATTTTCTTCAGCGGAGAGATAGAGCGTATCTGTATTATGCGTTAGCATCATTATGTATGTTTTTTAGGTATTCGTTACAGGTAGATGCCATTCTTTTAGAAGTAAATTGGCTACCGATAAATAATGATTTTATATTTCTACTCTCTTTTATTCCCCAAACTTTTTTTTATATTCTTTTTTTGGGCGAATTTTTACAGGTTAAAAACAACAGATACCTTAACTTATTTTTAAAATTTTGTTTATGGCAATGGGTTTTAATGATCGTAGTTATGATTGTACATTATTTACGGCCCGAACTTAGCCCGATTACAAAAATATTTTGGATTTATAATTCTTTGCCATTTTTTATCCTTACTGTTTTGCTCAGTTATTATGCCCGGCCAAAACCAAACAAAGGCTATTTGCGGTTTGCATTTACAGGCTTGGCCGCCATATCATTTGCGTTATTATTTGTTTTGGCGCCTAAATGGCTGGATATCTATAACCATTTGCCAAGTTGGTACTACGCCATTAACAATTACGTAGATTTAGTAACACTGGCTTTTGCAATAGATGCCGTTTTGTTTTTAACAGCGTTGGCATACAGAGACCGCCTTGACGAGCTGGAACGCATTGATTTAAAAATTAAAAATGCGGAGAACGAACATAAGATTTTAAGGTTGCAAATGAATCCGCATTTTATTTTTAACTGTTTAAATTCAATAAATTTATATATCGAACAGAATAACAGTGTATTAGCGTCTGATTATCTGAGCAAATTCTCTCAGTTAATGCGCTTATCCCTGTCGCACTCGAGGAAAGATAAAATCGTATTATCAGAAGAAATCAAAACCATAAAGTTGTACCTGGAAATGGAAACCATGCGTTTTAAAGGTAAACTGAAATATATTTTCGATATTGATAATAATGTTGACGCAGATTTTATAGAAATACCACCGATGCTGGTGCAACCCTATATCGAAAATGCCATTTGGCATGGCCTGATGCATAAAAATGTTGGTGGTGAAATCCTGATTAAAATTTCTCAGGATTTTACACAGCAGACTTTACTCGTAATCATTGAGGACGATGGAATAGGGAGGTTAAAAGCATCGGAGCTGAATAGTAAGGCGGCCGAAAAAGAAAAATCTTATGGAACATTGATTACAGGAGAGCGTATTGCTAATTTTAATAAGGAATTTAATACCAATACACAGATCCATATAGAAGATCTTTACGGTGCAGATAATGAGGCCAAAGGAACCAGGGTTTTAATCAGTATCCATTTAATTTAAAAACAACCTAATGTATCATCAATAAAAATAAATAAAATCTAAAATATGAAAGCGCTCAATATTGTAATTATAGATGATGAAGAAGATAGTATAAGTTTACTGCGTATACAGTTGAAAAAGCATTGCGGACAAGTTGGAGCTATTTATTCGTTTAACAGCCCGATTAAAGCATTACAGGAGATCGAAAGCTTAAATCCGGATTTGGTTTTTTTGGATATTGAGATGCCAGAACTAAATGGCTTTCAGCTTTTGGAGAAATTAATGCCAATCAGTTTCAAAGTGGTTTTTACCACAGCTTATAATGAGTTTGCCATCAAGGCCTTTAGGTTCAGTGCCTTAGATTATCTGGTTAAGCCTGTTGATATAAAGGATCTTGTTGAAGCCGTTAACAAGGCCGTAATTAGAAATAATTTTTCTGATAAACAACTCAATCATTTTCATCGGCAGATGAATATGGAACGTGTAAACAAAATTGCTGTAAGTTCACTTTCGGGGATTGTTTTTATCAATGTAGACGATATTCTGTATGTTGAAGCTAGTAGCAATTACTCTATTTTAGTTTTACTGAATGGAGAGAAGGTGATTATTTCAAAAACGCTAAAAGATGTGCAGGAAATATTGGAGGACAGAAATTTCTTCAGGATACACCGCCAGTATATTATCAATTTAAACAAAGTGAAGTTTTTTAACAAGAATGATTGTTTGCTTACATTGGAAAATAACAAACAGTTACAGGTAGCAAGGATACAGAAAGATAAACTGATAGAGAAATTTGGAGCTGTATAAGGGTTAACTGTTAAATCAGTTAACTGTTGCATAACGCTAAACCAGTTCGTTTTCCTTTGCGGTTGTCATCCTGAGGGGTAATTTATTGTATAAAATCAATATGAATGACAGATTTTTAGTGGATTATAGGCTGCGAGGAATCGTCATTCCCAACTTGATTGGGAATCGTAATGCAAGCGCTTTAAGATTCCCGCCTGCGCGAGAATGACGGCCGTACTGATAGATTCTGTCTATGGTAGCGGAGTTGAAGGATTGCTTCATTAACTATTGCTAATAATCGTTTAAATCAGTTAACTGCAAACTTGCAATTGCAAACTGTTAACTGCCACTTGAATGCTGCTGCGAGGTTAATTTAGCTACATCATACCCTTTAGCTTTGCATCTGGCCACAATTTCATCATGGGTTTTCTTCGGCATCGTCTGATTGCGGCTCATGATGAACAAAAACTTATGTTCGGGATGCCCCACCACTACATAAGAATAATCGTCTGCAAGTTCGATAATCCAGTAATCGACTTTTATCGGCCAGATAAATTGTGCTTGTAACTCCCCTTTATCGCCATCTTCTGATGGAAACATTTTTGAAGTTCTGGAGTAGACCTTATCATCTCCGGGTTTTTTATAAGTGGTGAGCACATTGAAATAACCATCCTTATTCAAACTATATCTGGTGGTTGTTTCACGACTCCCTTTATCAAAAATGGTCGGAATAGAATATAATGAGTACCATGTTCCGGCATATTTTTTTAAATCCAATTTGGCCACTGGAATATTTTTTTCCATCGGCGGGTAAGTGAAGAGAACAAGCAGGAGGGAACAGAGTGTTTTCATAAAATCATAGGTTTGATATGACTTACGAAATTGGCTTAATCTTGGTTTTGAGGATCTTAATCTGCAATAAAATAATCATCGGTATCTTCTTCCAATGGAATATAGATCCTTTCCCATTCATTGCCATCTGTAACTTCCCAGGTATGTCCTTCTCCGGCAGTATCATTGGCAATAAGGATAATCCCGGGTTCAATCATAAAAGTTTCGCCATTGCTTACTGTAAACTGGAGTTTACCCTTAAGTGTAATTACATATTGCCTCCTCGGTGCAGGGTGGGGGATTTTCTCTAAAGTTGATACATCAGTTTGGGCGAAAAAATAGTTCGCATTAATATGTTGGCGGATCGGTATTTTACCCTTTTCAAAAGCGCATTTGTCGCCCTCAATATTGATTAATCGCATTGCTTTTAAGTAGTTGTTTGGAGTTCCGGCTTGATCGTTATTCATCTGCTAAAATTATGGTTTTAAAATTTTAATTCTGTTTGTCCTTTTTTGGCAACCTCACGTTCATGTTGTAGCAGCCACTGTTTACGCCACAATCCACCGGCATAACCAACCAGTTTGCCGTTACTGCCAATTACCCTATGGCATGGTACTACAATGGCAATATTGTTTTTTCCATTTGCTGCAGCAATAGCCCTGATCGCTAATGGATTGTGTGCAGAAAATTTAGCGTATGAGGTGGTTTCGCCAAAAGGAATGGTTAATAAATTTTGCCAAACCTCCTGTTGAAAACCGGTTCCTTTCTGTTTCATCGGGAAATCGAAATCCCGAAGCTTTCCATTAAAATATGCTTTTAATTGGTTGGCAACTTTTATGGTGAGTTCGTTTTCTATCAAATCAGCAATATCCTTTTCTTCAAAAGTAACGGCATGCACAAAATCCTCATCAGCCAAGATGCTTAATCTGCCAATAGGCGTTTCTATAACTGATGCGTAGTTCATATTTCTATTTAACCACAGATTTACACAGATGAACACAGATTTTTGTGCATATTGTTTTTCTTAGTGTTTTCTGTGTCTACTTGTCTAATTAAATTTTAAATACCTTTACCCTCGTTTATGCTACTTCGAAAGAATAGCATCTGTGTTTAATGGTCTTTCTCCGTGTTTTCTCTGCCTCCGTGGCCAATTAATTTTAAATGCCTGTAATCCCGAGTATACTGCTTTGAAAATACCATCTGTGTTTATCCTTTTATCTGTGGTTAAATCTTTCTCTGCGTTCCCGTGGCTAAATGAGTTTCCAAACAAAATTACAACAATACAACAATTTAAGCATGCAATATTTATCAATAAAAGTATCTTTGCGGTTATGCAATTGGCCAAAGAGGTTAAATATTTAATTCACAAGGAAGTATTGTTAGAGTGGCGCTCCAAATATACCATTAACGGCGTACTGCTCTATGTGGTTTCTACTATTTTTACCTGTTACCTGTCGTTTGTAAGCCTTGGCGATAAATTAACCTGGAACGCGCTTTTCTGGATTATCATGCTTTTTGCCTCTATAAATGGCGTTTCAAAGAGCTTTTTACAGGAAACCAAGGGGCAACAACTCTACAGTTATATTTTGGCAAGTCCGGCTGCGGTTTTGATTTCTAAAACAGTTTATAATACCCTTTTGATGTTGGTGCTTACCACTATAGCATTGGGCTTTTATACTTTGGTTTTCGATTCCTTTACGCCGCCCGATATGCTATTGTATTACGTGGCCGTGGTATTGGGTAGTATGAGTTTCTCTACCGTGTTTACCATGGTTTCGGCCATTGCAAGTAAGGCTGGTAATGGTGGTATGTTAATGGCGATATTAAGTTTTCCGATCATTATTCCGGTATTGATCCTTTTGATAAAACTGGCTAAAAATGCGGTCGACGGCTTGCCATGGGAGAATAGTTACGATGAAATTGCGATGTTGCTGGTGGTGAATGTGCTGATGGTGGCAACCTCTTTATTGTTATTTCCTTACCTTTGGAGGGATTAAATATGGAAGATGGAAAACGGATGATGGAATCTACATTCAATACTCAATCATTCAATAATTAAATATAAATATGCATAAAATTTGGTGGAAAATTTTAGGTTCAGTTCTGGTAATTTATACTGCGATTGCAGGATTGTTACTGGGTGTACCTCATTTGGCTATTTTAAACGAAACGATCCGCAACCTGTATTTCCATGTTCCGATGTGGTTTGCCATGATTGTACTTTTTTCGATCTCAGTTTTCTATAGTGTAAAGTCACTGAGTAGCAAGAGTGAAATCGACGATATTAAGGCTGTGGAGAGTGTAAATGCCGGGATTGTTTTTGGCCTTTTGGGTTTGGTTACCGGTGCCATATGGGCTAAATATACCTGGGGACAGTTTTGGAGTTTCGATCCTAAACAAAATTTTGCCGCTATTTCTGTTTTACTCTATTTTGCTTACTTAATTCTCCGGAATGCAATTGATGAAGAACAGAAAAGGGCTAAGATTTCGGCCATTTACAATATTTTTGCCTTCCCAATGATGGTGGTATTACTTTTTGTTTTGCCACGTTTAAAAGATTCATTACACCCGGGCAACGGTGGCAATCCTGGTTTTAACAGTTACGATTTGGATAGCCGTATGCGCATGGTGTTCTATCCTGCATGTTTAGGCTGGATATTGATCGGTTACTGGGTGTACACTATCCGTTTCAGAATTCGCAATATTGAAAACAAACAACAACATAACTAAATGAAGAAGATATTTTTCTCCCTGATATTAATGATGGTCACTATGCAGTTATTTGCACAAGATAATGGCGTGGAAATGGCTGATAGCCTTCGCAGCAATGGAAAGATATATGTTGTGGTAATTTGTATCGTAATTATACTGGTTGGCCTCTTGGCCTATCTTTTCTCGATCGATAAAAGATTGAAGAAAATCGAAAAAGAAAACCACATCAATAAATAAGACGGTCATAATTACAACCGTCCAGATTAATTTTTAACGGAGATCAAAATTATATTGATCTCCTTTTTTATGTCTTATTTCTGATGCAAAATTTATGATATTCGTAATTTTAAGGGTGTTTCGGTTTGTTGATTAATTAGTTTAGCAATAAAATAGCCTTGTGGATATTTTTTTTGTAATTTTTTTTCGTCTAAATAATCAATAAAAAAACCTATGAAAATAGTCGTTTTAATCGGCTTGAGGTATCAATATATCCTTGTTTAAACCTATTTAAATATTGTTTTTGAACAGTTTTGTATAAACGGTATAAAACCTGTTTTAAAGCCTGGATAGGGTGGTGTTAGCTATACACTAAGTATTTTTGCATTTGGATATGTGCAGTTTTTTTAGGCAATTTTGCACCGAAAACTTATTCAATATAAAAAATAAATAATGGCTAATCTAGCAGACGAGAACAAGTTCTTTGCAGATGTTTGTAAAAACTTTGACAGTGCGGCTCAATTCACCAATCATCCGGAAGGTTTATTGAACCAGATTAAAACATGTAATAGTGTATATCGTTTCCAATTTCCAATCCGCCGCGGAAACGGTTTTGAAGTAATTGATGCCTGGCGTGTTGAGCACTCTCATCACATGAGCCCTACAAAGGGTGGTATCCGTTACAGTGAAATGGTTAACGAAGATGAAGTGATGGCGCTTGCTGCCTTAATGACTTACAAATGTGCTATTGTTAACGTTCCGTTTGGCGGTGCAAAAGGTGGTATCAAAATCAATACGAAACAATACAGTGTTGCCGAACTGGAAACCATCACACGTCGTTATACCACAGAATTAATTAAGAAAAACTTTATAGGCCCTGGTATTGATGTTCCTGCTCCGGATTACGGATCTGGCGAACGCGAAATGAGCTGGATAGCCGATACTTATATGACCATGAATCCTGGTCAGTTAGATGCTTTAGGCTGTGTAACTGGTAAGCCAATTGCTTTACATGGTATTCGTGGACGTAAAGAAGCTACAGGCCGTGGGGTAGCTTACGCCGTACGCGAATGTGTTGAAGTAGCAGAGGATATGGCTAAAATCGGTTTTAAAGCTGGTTTAGGCGATAAAAGGGTAATTGTACAGGGATTAGGTAACGTAGGTTATCACTCAGCTAAATTTTTAGCCGAATTTGGTGCTACAATTGTCGGGCTTTGTGAGTTTGAAGGTGCTATTTATAATCCTAATGGATTAAACGTTGATGAGGTTTTTGCACATCGCAAAAACACAGGTTCAATTTTAGATTTCCCTGGTGCTACCAGCTTTAAAAATTCAATGGAAGGTTTAGAGCAAGATTGCGATATCATTGTTCCGGCAGCATTAGAAAACCAGTTTACGGAGCTTAATATCCGCAATATCAAAGCAAAAATTATTGCTGAAGGTGCAAACGGACCAACTACACCAGAAGCTGAAGCCATTTTTACAGAGATGGGCGGCATCATCATTCCTGATATGTATTGTAATGCAGGTGGTGTTACGGTTTCTTATTTCGAATGGCTGAAAAACCTTTCACATGTGGCATTTGGCCGTATGGAGAACCGTTATGCAGCTAACTCAAATGCCAATCTGATCAATACTTTAGAGAACTTAACCGGTAAAACCATCCTTCCGGAGCACCGTTTAATGATTGTTAAAGGCGCATCAGAAATGGAATTGGTAAACTCTGGTTTAGAAGATACTATGATCCATTCTTATCATGAAATCCGCGAAACATTGATGAACAAACCAGGCACGCAAACCTTGAGAACTGCTGCTTTTGTAAATTCAATTGATAAAATTGCCGTTTCTTATATGAATTTAGGCGTTTGGCCATAATCAACTAATCGTCATTGCGAATCCCGGTTTTTCATCGGGAAGTAATCAAAACCCATGTTTGGTGGCTTATCAAACAAAAGGGGAATAAAGCCTTGCAGATTTAATAACTGCAGGGCTTTTTTATGGAGTAATCGTCATTTCGAGCGGAGTGCAACGAAGTCGAGAAATCTATCTTGATAGATTCCCTCTTTAGTAACTGCAAAGCCTTTTTATTTGCTCGCGCAGAAATTTTAATCTGCGTAAATCATCTAAAATCAGTGGGAAAAAATATAACAGCGCATATTTCAGTTGTCTTTTTTGGAATGAATGGCCTGTATTGCATAGTGGTGGGTTGGCCCAGCTGTACCTCCAGCCGATGAAGGATCGGCATCCGTTCCATCAGGTTTAGGTACAATGGACAGTTAATCTGCGTAAATCACCTTGAATCTGCGGGAAATACTTACTTGTTTGTCGGAATATCAACATTGAAATTAAAATTTAACGAACTGTTGAATCCATTTTTAAACGTTTTTAAAAGTTGGATCAAGGCGTTACTATCCTCATTTAAAAATAAAAGTTCCGATTCTAGTTTGATTTTGTCTTTTTCTATACTTTTTGCTTTGATCTCCAGTCGACTAAAAGTACCCAGTTTATCCGCAATTAAGGGTATTGATGTTTGTTTGATCAACTTTTTAAAATCAACTTTTAAATAAAAGAAATCGTCAGATGATATCCTTTTTAAATCAGGTTTAGCACTTTGAACCGTACTTAATTGAACATTACCATTACTGCCTTTAAAATAAAATTGGTATAAAGGAATCATTGCACTGCTAATCTTTCCGGTAGATTGATCTAATGCGCCTAGCGATTTAAGATAAGTATTCACTGCTTTATCGTCGGCATTTAGATTTATAGTAATCGATGGAATCTTCCGGTCTTGAAGTATTTTTTTCTCCACCTGCTCAAAGTCATCATTGTACTCGTAACCGACAATGGTATCTACCTGCGTAATGGTGTTTGTCCATTCAAAATCCATGTAATCTTTGTAAAATCTGAAAAAACTATCTTTTGAAAGTAGAGAAAGACTTACATCTGCATTTTTTTTAGACAAAGCAGGTTTAAACTTCCCGTTTAACCACATACTCACTGTACTTTGGGGATTTAAAATCCGATGCTTAGGTTCAGCAGCAGGTTCTATCCATCTATTCACCAATTCACTGTTAAAATCAATTTTTCCATCTGTAAAATTAACTTTGCTTAAAGTTTCTTCATTTTGAAAAGACAGGTGATCGGAAAAGCTGGCCATTTGCTCAAACTTGCTATCGCTAATTTTAACCATGTTTTTCTGAGCCTGTATTTCTTCCAGTATATTTTTTACCGGCTCCTTTTGCAGGGTAAATGCCAGGCTTACCGTTTTATTGTTGAACAGAAGGCAAAATGTTGAGTCTGCAGACTGGAAAAAATGAGTATCCTTTTTGATTAATGCAAGCTTTTTCAGAATAAAGCGGTTAAATGCCAAACTGTCGGCTATTTCGAAACATGAGAAAAAAGTATTTTTAGCCCTTCCTTTTAACGTGTATATATAAATGTTTGCGGGTATTTTTAAGCCTGTGTTTAAATCGGTTAACCTTTCTTTGATCCCTTTTTTGTCTGCTCCTGAATATTGACCAGGATGTTTCAGATAACTAACTGCAATGGTTTTGTATAGCTCATCAACATTAATTTTAAGCAAAGCATTGGTAGAAACAGGGATGGATATCTTATTGGCCTGGATTTGTCTGTATTTGAAAAAGCCGAAATAACAAAGCAGCAGCAATATTACTATCGCTGCTGTTATTTTTAAAAATTTCTTCATGGAATATGGTTAACTGTTTAAAACGGTTAATCGGTTAACTGTTGCATTGCATACTGAAGGTTGCCAACCAATCTACTTCGCTGCATTTTCAATTAACGAGAATAAATATTTCAATGCATTTTCATGTCCGTTCGGAATTTCGGCGCTAATATCTGCTGAAACCAATCTGCCCTTAATCGGGTTCGATTTCATGTACACATTGCCCATTTTTTCTAAAGTACTGTTAAATTTCTTAGCGGTTTCTTCACCACCAATTTCCGAATCTGGCACTTTACCTACAAGATTTTTAGCATTAAACAGGAAGCTGAAATTGTTTTTGCTTAACAGGTCTTTGTGCAGTTTGCTGATTTTGTTGTTGTATTGATTATTACTGATGCTTTGCATCTCGCTTAAAGAATTACCAAAAAAAACAATTCCGTCTTTAATCATAAAGTAAATATCAATCGGGCTTTTCTTCTCCTGAATTTTATAAATGTTGTTTTCAACCGTTATCATATTTTTATGAATACCATATTTAATCAATTTGTTGATCAATCTGGTATCTTCAGAAGAGAACATGAAAAGGAAATCAGGTAAAGTTTCATTTTTGGTTTTTGTTACCTCTTTCTGATTGTAATCATCATCATATTCATAAGTGGTATAAGTAACTTCTTTGGTTTTTAATCCATTGATTACGAATAGTGCATCACCTTTAATTACTTTGCTTACTGCTTCTTCATCAAGCAAAAGACTGAATAACTCAGTGCCAAGATCAATTTCCTCTTCCATTTTACCGCCCAAAAATGAACCGTAAGTTTGTTTCATTAACTTCGGGAATTCTTCTAAATAGGATTTAGTATCAATAGAATAGCTCATAAAACCAAGGGCTTTTTCACTGTCTACATATTTCAGAAAGTTTTTGTTCAACTTCCTGTTCATAATTTTTTTATAAGCATCTGCTTGTTCCTGAGCCAGCTCTAAGCCCGTAGAAATACGGAAACTTTTGTTATCCATAAAAAGTTTGGCGTTTAAACTGCCATAACCTTTCATGAGACCTGCTTTGCCATAAGTGCCAAATTCTGGCGCAATTGAATTGTAAACATCCTGCAGGCTAGATACCCAAAGTTCTGCAATGGCTTTGTTATCCAAACTTGAGGTATAAGATTTATTTGTCTCAATAGATTGGTAAGTGCCGTTGAAAATATTATCGGCCTGAGCAGTCATCCAGGTAAAAGCCAGTCTTTTTTTCTTGGCATCCTGTTCTGCCAGTTCCTTCTGGTACTCTTGATAGTGCTTTTCATCACCAGCCTGATTATAATTTTCAGCGTCTGCTACATCGCTTGAAACATAAGCTACAGCACTATCCCTTACCGCATCATCGGGCATGTCTGGTGATATTCCATCATAAATAAAACCATCACTAACTGGCTTTTTCTTTTTACCAGCAGTAGATTTCTTTAGTGTTTTACCTTTAGTGGCTTTTTTTGATGATTTTTTCTTTTTATTAGTGGTTTTTGTCTTTTTATAAGATTTTACTTTAGCGGGAGTATTAATCTCTTCAGGATAAGCAACCGTCGCCACAGAATCTACAGCCACAGCAGCACTATCTAATCCTACTGTATCCCACCCATATTTTGTGTATTTAATCCCATAACGGGCAGATTTAACAGAATCGGCAAAAAACGAACTTTTAATGCTTCCAGTTACAAAATAAAACATGTTATTGTTCCATTTGATAATACTCGTACTATCAGGTAAAACCATTGTACGGATATCGCCCTGCTGCGTAAATTTTTTCTCTTTGTTTTCAATCAAACTTTCAAATTTTTTGGCATCTTTTATCGGGATCAAAAAACAGTTGTAGGTAATACTATCGCTCAACTGGTTGAAGTAATACATGTTTTTCTCCAGGTTAATCCCGAAATCTTCTATACTGGTAAAGTTTTTATCCAGAGATTTAGAGGTTTCCGTCAATAATTTCTTGCCTACAAAAGATTCGTTGAAATCTTTAACAAACATGAGCTTAAAAACATTATCGCCTTTTATAGTAGCGACTGTGAAAGCATTTGATGGGATTTTTTTGACTAAATCCTGTGCCTGCGCAAAGTTTAGTGATAAAAACAGGGAGATGGCAATTAGAATTTTTTTCATTTAGATAGATTTTTTAGAGATAAGGATCATGTTTATTTTACCATTGAGGCTATATACATGATTTATTTAGATAGTTGTATAGTGTTTGATACGTTAATTTTTCCGTTAATTAAATCCATAATGCTGTTTTTTAACATCACGGCTTTTTTGGATTTCGACATGTTTGATGCCGGATTGGCGCTACTTGTTACAGGAGATTCGAAACGATAGATGCTGGTGTAGGTAGCACCGTTAAAAACCGCCTTGTCTTTTGCTTTTAATTTACTGAATTCTGTTTTAGCGGTACCGATTGCCTGGTATTTTCGGCTAAAGGTTTTGGTAGCCTTGTTATAGGTATAGGATGAAGTATTGGTTGCTTTAATTTTTTGCTGCGCAAGAATATTTTTGGTGATGTTGTTGATATTCGAAACGTCTTTAAAAGAAAAGCTGATGGTTGCGATGTAATTATTAAAATCACTCGTGCTTTTTACATTCGAAATTCCTTCTGATTTTCTCAGATAGGACACTGCTTCATTTAATTCTTGTTGAATTTTCTGTTTACTGGGAACTTTATAGCCCTGTACACTATCTAACAGCATTACAGAAGCCACCTTTGTTTTACTCTGACTTAAGTTTATGGTCAGGATAACATCACCAGTACCATTGTTTTTCATCGAAATTTCTTCAATTACCTCAAAGCAGGAGCTTAAAATGGGTGTCAAAAAGATAAATAACAATAACTTATAAAACTGTTTCAAGTTCATATTAATCCGGTTTATGTTTACTGTGTGGAATGTGAAAAGGGAATAATTATCTGACAGGCCAAACTTAATAATTTCAAGCCGAACTTTTAAGCGATTTAAGATATTACTTAAGATCGGTTATAAATAGGGATTCAGAACAAATATTTCCCCTTCAAAAATCAGTTGATTGTCAATATAAAGACAAGAAAAATGTAAAAGAATGCTGGCTAAGCCTATTTTTCTATCTTTGTTGCCAGCTTTTACAACAAGTATAACCATGAAGAAAAGTGCAATCATTGGGTTGATTACCATCGCGATTTCCGTAGGGATTTTATTTAGCTTAAACGCAAATACCGACACCTACTCTAATTTCAAACAAGCAACTCTTTCTGAGAAAGAAGAACATGTTATGGGCTATTGGGTAAAATCAATGGGTACTTACTACGATGCCGTAAAAGACGCGAACCATTTTTCATTCCACATGAAAGATGAAAAGGGAGAAGTGAGAGAGGTAATTTACGCTGGTACCAAACCGCAGGATTTCGAAAAATCAGAAAAATTAGTGCTTATCGGTAAAATGGATAAGGACAAATTTTACGCATCGAAAATTTTAATGAAATGCCCATCTAAATATAATGATAACCTGGTAGAGGTTAATAAGGATGGCAAAGTCGAACAAGTAAGCAAAGACGGCGGGAAAAAATATAACTAATTTATTTAATGGATATTCAATTTGTAGGCGAACACCTGTTACCAGGTAAAATCGGACAGTTTTTTATTGTTCTGGCATTTAGTGCATCATTACTATCAACTATATCGTATTTTTTTGCCAGCCGCGATAAAAATTTAGAAGAAAAATCCTGGAGAAACTTAGGCCGTATTGGATACCTGGTTAATTTTGCCAGTATTATCGGTATTGGTGCCATTTTGTTCTATCTGGTACTCGGCCATTATTTTGAGTATTATTACGTTCAATCTCACTCATCAAAGCAACTTCCTGTATATTACATCATATCAGCGTTTTGGGAAGGACAAGAAGGTAGTTTTTGGCTTTGGGCTTTCTGGCAATCATTTCTTGGTACGTTGTTGATTTGGAAAGCCAAATCATGGGAAAGCCCTGTAATGACAGTTGTAGCCTTTTCTCAGGTCTTTTTAACCTCAATGCTTTTAGGTGTAGAAATTTTCGGTGAGCGGATTGGAAGTTCCCCGTTTATACTTTTAAGAGATGCCATGGATTTAAAAGCACAGGCACCTGTGGTTTTTGCGAATCCAGAAAATTATAAAAATTACCTTAAATTCATCACTGATGGAAAAGGATTAAATCCATTATTACAAAACTATTGGATGGTGATTCACCCGCCAACTTTGTTTTTAGGTTTCGCCAGTATGGTTGTGCCTTTTGCTTATGGCATTGCGGCTTTATGGCAAAAAAGATATAAAGAATGGATTAAACCAGCTATGCCCTGGGCGCTTTTTGCGGTGATGGTTTTAGGTACGGGTATTATTATGGGGTCTTTCTGGGCTTACGAAGCGTTAAACTTTGGCGGTTTTTGGGCCTGGGATCCGGTAGAAAACGCTTCTTTAATTCCATGGTTAACCCTAATCGGGGCCGTACACGTAATGATCGCGTATAAAAATACAGGTCATGCTTATTTTACCGCAATCGCTTTAGTATTCTTAAGTTTCTTATTGGTGCTTTATGCATCTTTTTTAACCCGAAGCGGGATTTTAGGCGACACTTCTGTACACTCGTTCACTGATATGGGAATGTTTGGTCACCTAATATTGTACAACGTAGTTTTTGCAGTTTTGGCCATAGCCTTGATTGTAGTACGGTGGAAAGAATTGCCGATTACCACCAAAGATGAAGAAACTTATTCGCGCGAATTCTGGATGTTTATTGGCGCTTTAGTGGTAACCATTGCTTGTATCCAGGTCATATTCTCCACTTCTGTTCCTGTATTTAACAAAGCCTTTGGAACAAACTTTACGCCGCCAATTGATGCTGTAAAATATTACAATCAATGGCAAGCGCCTTTCGCGGTATTAATTACCTTAATTTCAGGTTTCTCTCAATATTTAAAATACAAAAGAACAGATCCGCGCAAATTTTACAGCAGTCTGGTATCAGCAATCATCTTCTCGATCGTGTTAACAGCAGGTTTGGTATATGTCACTGGTATATATACCAATACCATGTACATTCTGATTACCTTTAGTTGTTTATTTGCAGTACTTTCTAACGCTGCGGTATTATACCAGGCTTTCGGTGGCAAGGCAAAATTGGCCGGATCAGCAATTGCGCATATTGGCTTTGCTTTCCTGATCTTAGGTGCATTAATTTCTGCGGCGACCAACAAACCACTATCCATCAATGCGAATAATTTTATCCCGGTAAAAGATTTCGAGAAGACGGAAAAACCTGGTGAGAACATCATGTTATATAAAAACGAGCCCAAAAAGATGGGTAAGTATACTGTAACCTATGTAGCCGATACTACTGTAGCGCCCAATACCATTTATACGCTTAATTTTAAAGTTTTAGATAAAGAAGGTAAGGTTAAAGAAGATTTTAATTTGCATCCGCACACGCAGGATAATCAGAAAATGGGCTTAATAGCTTCTCCTGATACCAAGCACTATTTAACTTACGATGTTTATACACACATTACCAGTGCAGCTATTAAACAGGAATCGCATGATGACCATGAAGGGCATTCGGATGATGAAAACTATAAAGCACCACGTATTGTTAAAGTTTCAGTAGGCGATACCATCCATACTTCGAGCGGTGTGATTACGGTGAAAGATTTAGATCGAAAACCTACTGCCAAAGATTTAGCACTTGCGCAAGGCGATTATGCGGTTGGTTTACCATTAGAAATTAATGCGGCCGGTAAAGTTTACAACACGGAGCCTATTTTCTTAATAAAAGGTAATAATACTTTCGATTTCGCCCGTAAAGTGGATGAATTAGATTTGAAATTCCGTTTTTCGAGGGTTTTGCCAGATGAGAAAAAAGTAGAGCTTCAGATTTTTGAAAAACCTCAACAAGCTAAAGATTGGGTTGTTTTTAAAGCAATTGAATTTCCTTTCATCAATTTATACTGGGCTGGTACCATCGTAATGGTTGTGGGTTTCTTACTTTCAATTTTTAGAAGGAGAAAAGAGGCCAAAGTCGCATAAAATCATGAAAATTGTTTTATTAGGTTCTGGAAATGTTGCCACACATTTAGCAAAAGCTTTAAAAAGCAAGGGCGAAGAGATCGTGCAGGTGTACAGTCAAAACCTGGATAATGCAACCTTATTGGCACAATCGATTGCAACTGAAGCCATCAACGATTTAAATGAAATTAAGCAAAATGCTGATTTATATATCATCTCGGTAAAAGATGATGCGATTGAAAGCGTTGCTAAATCATTGAAAAATGTAACTGGTCTGGTGGTACATACCTCTGGAACTACAGATATTAATGTTTTATCATCACAAGTTGCTAAAGCGGGGGTATTTTATCCTTTGCAAACTTTTTCAAAAGAAAAAGCGGTTTCATTTGAAAATATTCCACTTTGTATTGAAGCGAACGATGAAAGTCAATTAACGATTTTAAGCAATCTCGCTGCTAAAATTAGCAGGGAAGTATATAAGTTAAATGGCGAGAAAAGAAAAGTATTACACCTGGCAGCGGTATTTGCCTGTAATTTTCCGAATCACCTATATGCTTTGGCAAATAAAATTTTAAGTCAGAACGATTTGAATTTTGAAATCATCAGGCCATTAATTGCCGAAACAGCCGAGAAGGTAATGAGCAACCTGCCTGAAAATGTGCAGACTGGGCCAGTAGTTAGGGCTGATGAAAGCACTTTAAATAAGCATTTGAGCATGTTAACCGATATGCCTGAATTGCAGAACATTTATCAAACATTGAGCGATAGCATAAAATTAACGCTGAAATAGCATAATTACGGCTTCTGCTTATTACTTTTGCAAAATAATTATGAGCATTTTTAAACTAAAAATAAATTTTGAAGAAGCAGATCACGAATCTATTGAATTGCCAATAGCTGCCGGCGAATCTGTTTTAGATGTTTGTCTGGATAATGGAATCGAATTACAGCACAACTGTGGTGGTGTTTGTGGTTGCAGTACCTGCCATGTATATGTAACAAAGGGCATGGATAATATCGAAGAGATTTCTGACAAAGAAGAAGACTTTATCGATAGGGCAGTCCGTCCGAAAATTACTTCACGTTTAGGTTGCCAGTGTGTGGTGATTAACGGCGATATCGAAGTGACCATTCCAGACCAGTCTGACTTTATGGGGCACTAGGTTTTAGTCTTAAGTCCAAAGTCCTTAGTCGGGAGTCGATTAGCCAATTTAAACAGTTAACCGATTAATCAATTTCAACAATTAACTAACAAAACAACATGAATAACGATAAATTTGCTTTACCTTTTTATTGGAACGACTACGAAGATATAGCAATGTCTTTATATGAGAAATTTGGTGATGATTTTACAGAAGCCAAAATCTACCGTATCCGCTTTACTGAACTTTTAGAATGGGTTTTAGAATTGCCCAACTTTAAAGGTACTCGCGAAGAAAGCAGTGAAGGCCATTTAGAGCAAATTCAATCTGCCTGGGTATACGAGTGGAGAGATAATCAGTAACTAGTCTTGAGTTCGGAGTCCTCAGTCTTGAGTCGGCACCGAGCGCCTAACTCTAAACGCCAAACGCGCCAATGTTTCTCCACAAATTAAAAGAAATTACCACTTTCATTTTTGATGTAGATGGTGTGCTTACCGATGGATCAGTTCAGGTTACTGATAATGGTCAGTCATTGCGCACTTTTAACATTAAAGATGGCTATGCCATGCAATTAGCCGTTAAAAAAGGATATAACATCTGTATTATATCTGGTGGTGATGGCATTGCCATGGGGAAGCGATTTTTTAATCTGGGCGTAACCGATGTGTTCCTCGGAACAGGAGATAAGGTTGCCATTTTCAATCAATATCTTCAATATAAGGGCATTACTTCAGGAGAAGTGCTTTATATGGGTGACGATATCCCTGATTTAAAAGTAATGAAACTCGTAGGGCTTCCAACCTGCCCGGCTGATGCGGTAGAAGAGATAAAAGCAATCTCTACATTCGTTTCCCCTTACAATGGAGGCAAAACAGCTGTGCGTGATATTATCGAAAAAGTAATGAAAGTACAGGGCAGGTGGCACGATGAAAATCCAAATGCTGCCGACTCAGGTAGGTAGGTTTCATTAGTTCACTGGTCATTGCTAGTTGAGCATTGATCATTACCCTAACCGCAATTGTCATCCTGAGCGTAGTCGAAGGATCTCTCTACACGCATTTTCAAGAAATAACTTAGTAATAGATTTCGCCGTTTCACTTCTTTAAAGTCAAGATGATGATATAAGTTATGACTATTGATTATTGTAAATTTAACATTGGTCATTGTGCTTTCCATGATTGTCATCCTGAGCGTAGTCGAAGGATCTATTTCTAATGTATTATAGATTTCGCCGTTCCGTTTCACTTCAGTCGAAATGACGATACTAAGAAACAGAATGACGTTCTCGTTATAAATCTTCAGTTCAAAAATTTGCAATACATCAGATAATATGCGAGATTTACATCAATTAATCAATCGATTGATTAATTTATTGATGTAAAAACATAATTTTTAATCATATGAGTACATACCTTGTACCTGTCGATTTTTCTAAAACAGCTGATCATGCTGCGAAATATGCTGCCAGGTTGAGTTTCGCGATGACGAACTCAAAAATTATACTGCTTAATGCTTATTACGTTTCCGAATACGAGAGCATTCTTCCTACCCCTGATATGCTCATTACTACTGATGAAAATATCGCCGACGAAATTACCAAAAGGCTCGAAGCACTCGAAAAACTGAAGTCAAAAATGCTGGAGATTAATCCCAAGGCCGAAATAGAGGTTTCTCTAACAAGGGAAACCTTATTAAGGTCAATCATTGATCGGGTAAATAGGGAAGAAATCGATGTCATTATTATCGGAAGTAACGGTAAAAAAGCGAAAGACGAAAGTGATATCGGTTCTAATGCGATTAAAATTTCTAAATCGAGTCCGGTGCCGGTTTTGGTTGTTCCGCCTAAGGCCGACTATCAATCGATCCGTAAAGCCATTTTAGCCTGCGATTTTAAAAAAGTTAAAGAGGTGATCCCGATGCACGCACTCAAAAATATCCTGAGCAAACACGTCCTCGAACTTTTGGTGCTCAATATTAATTCTGGTCATAAGATCGATTCACAGGAAGAACATTTTTTACATGAGATGCTTAAAGATTTTTCGCCGGCATATCACTACGCTGATCATCCCGATACGATTAAAGGAATCGTAAAATTTGCCAAAAGCGAAGAAGCCCAGTTAATTATCGCACTTCCAAAGAAGTATAGTTTTTTTGAAAGTTTGCTGCACGAAAGTGTATCTCAAAGGTTAACGATTAAATCGCATGTGCCGGTGTTATTGTTGAAAGATTGATATATTTTATTTCGCAACAGCTTAGTTACATAGCGACTTTAAACTTTCATTTTCTTTTACACTCCAACAAACTCAATTTGGACCAAAAACAACAAAAGAACAACATGAAAAAATTAATGATGATTTGCGGATTAATGCTAGGTATAGCTGGTTTCGCTAACGCGCAGCAAGGTGGCGGACAAGGTAGAATGATGATGAAACCTGAAGAAAGAGTAAAATTGCTTGACGAAAAATTAAAGTTATCTGATGATCAGAAAACAAAGCTAACCACGGTTTTTACTGAGCAGGCTGAAACCATGAAAAAAATGCGCGAAGAAATGCAAGGTGGTGGGGATAGAGATGCGATGAGAGAGAAAATGCAAAAAATGCGTGCTGATAACGACGCAAAAGTTACTGCGGTATTAACTGACGATCAGAAAAAAGCTTACGAAGCCTGGCAAAAAGAGCAACGTGCTGAAATGGAAAAACGTAGACAGGGTGGTGGAAACAACTAAATCTTGTTAAAATATCAAATAAGAAAAGCGGCTTTATGTCGCTTTTCTTATTTTAGCAAAAAAATAAAATATGCCTGCAAATTTTCCTCCTATCGTTCTAGCCTCTAAATCACCTCGAAGACAAGAACTTTTAACGCTTATGGGTTTAGATTTTAAAGTCGAGTTAAAGGATGTTGATGAAAGTTACCCTTTAGATTTAAGTCCGGCAGAAATTGCCGTTTACATTTCAGAACAGAAGGCCAGGGCTTTTACTGCTGATGGTGAAATAGTGATTACAGCAGATACCATCGTTGCCTTAAACGGAGAAATTTTAGGTAAACCTGAAGATAGGGCACATGCACAGGAAATGTTAAAAAAGCTATCGGGCGGCAGGCATGAAGTTTTTACAGGTGTAACACTTGTTAGAGGCGATAAAATTCATTCGTTTTACGATAGGACAGAAGTTTACTGTAAGTCTGTTACAGCTGATGAAATTGATTTCTATATCGATAATTATAAACCCTTTGATAAGGCTGGAAGTTACGGCGTGCAAGATTGGTGGGGTATCGTAGTGGTACAACGGATTGAAGGCTCGTATACTAACGTAATGGGCTTGCCAACAGAAAAGCTGTATAATGAACTATTGAAGTTTATTTAAAACTCCTTGTGGAATTCTCTTAAAAGTTTCATCATCTCTAAAAACATCCAAGATGAAAACGAGAATTAACGAAGTTACCATAGCCGAGCCATGTTTACAGAACTGGGATGAAATGGATAAAGGAGAAGGTTTCAATTTCTGTAAAGCCTGCAGCAAAAATGTAATCGATTTCTCTGGCTATACCAATGCAGAAATCATCAATGTATTGGCAAATGCAGGTTCTTCTGTGTGCGGCCGCATGAGCCAAAGCCAATTAAACCAGCTCAACTATCATTTGGCTATTGTTCCAACAAACAATAGAAACTGGATGAAGTACCTTGGTGTGCTGGCTATAGGCATGAGCATTTTTGTGATGGATGCCAGAGCCGAAAATTTTAAGGAGCCCATTGAAATAACTAGAAGCATAAATAACAAAACCGACAATAAAAAACCGGTTATGCCCAAAAAAGTATACGGTTATGTTATCGGTGCTGATAATAAGCCGCTTGCTGGAATAAGGTTATCCATTCTCGATACTAAATATGCCACTTTGACTGATAAAAACGGTCGGTATGAAATTCTTTTGGATAATAAGTTTGATTTCAGTAAAAATCAACTGATGGTTGAAAGTATCCGTTATTCAGCCTTTTTAACACTCGATTTTTCTAAAGGGAAACAAAATAACCTCAAACTCAAAAAAGCTGAACCCATGATTATGGGTAGAGTACTGATTGCACCAAAAAAGAAATAATCCTAAATTAATATATGCAAACTCTCGGTGATCCATCTGCTGATGGATCATTTTTTATATCAGGCTTGCCAGTACACCCATTTTCAAATCGTAAGTGGAAAGCGTTAACCTGTTTATCTTCGATCTGCCCAAAACGTAATTGGTAATTAAAGAAGCAATTACAATCATATCAACCCTTAATGGAATTATTCCAGGCATTGCTGATCTCTCTTGATGGTTAGAATTCAATAATTTACCTGCAATTTCGATGTAGTCGTCAAAGTTAAATTCGAAAGTTTTGGTGGTATTTATATCTGTTTTCAGTTTGTTTTTTCTGATGATGAGCTCCGCAAAGGTTTCGAATGCTCCGGCAGATCCGATCAGCACTTTGGGCTGATGTTTTTCACAGATGTCGAAAAGATCGGTGAGTTGGTTTTGAATGTGAAATAAAATAGCGTTTTTATCCCCGTCATTTATGGGGTCTGATTTAAAAAACTGCTGCATTAAACGGGCTGCACCAATATTGTAACTTTTCTTCCAGATCAGGTTTTCAGTATCGCAAAGAATAAATTCTACACTGCCGCCACCAATATCCATAATCAGCGAAAGATCGGTAATGGCCCCACTCAGTTTTACACCCTGGTAAATTAATTCAGCTTCTTCATCACCGCTAATCGTTTCAATGTTTATTCCAGTTCTTTCATGTACCGCATCAACGAAATCTTTGCCATTTTCTGCGCTCCTAATGGCAGATGTTGCCGTAGCCCTGACCTTATCAGCTTGGTAATCAGCAATAATTTCACTAAAATCTTTAAGACAATTTATCCCTCTTTCAAAGGCTGCTGGAATGATAATGTTATCGTTAATTCTTCCTTCGCCCAATTTAACGGGAACATTGGTTTTGTAGAGAATTTCCAATTCTTTACCTGCTTTTTCAGCAATAAGCAAATGAAAAGTATTGGTTCCAAGATCGATAACGGCAACACGCATATTTTTTGTTTTATATTTTTTTGGAAAGCAGAAGCGGTACTTTATCGGGAGCTGCAGTCCTGCTATCTATTAAATTTCGTTAATGTTGGTGCTAAATTAAAGCTAGTTCACCGAAATATCATTGCTATCAGGTTTATTTTTAAACGTTAGCAACTTTTGGCAAAATAGCGAACGGCCTAGAAAATTCCCGTGATGTCTGATGTTACCATCTGACAGGGAGAAAAATCAAATGTAACCATCTTACATTTTGTTAAGATGCTCCAGGCAGTCAGATGGTAAAACCTTACTGCACTAATATGGTTCTGCTATCCAAAATAGTAGAACAAGCCGTTGTTAATAAACGGGATAGTAGTGGCAGCCTCAGATTTTTTTCAATCTGAGCTACAGCGTATAGCCCGGCTAACATTAAAATATACCACTGTCATTGCTTTTCCAATCCTATTTCACTAAATCCTGCAATTGTTTCGCGTTATGTAATGCTCCAACTCCCCAGGTATTATTAAAATAAACAAAAACTTCAGTAACACCGTCTTTAATCTGATTTTTGAAGTCCGTAATTGTATTTATTTCATATTCAGATTTATATAATACAGGCTTACCATGAAAACGGTAATAAACAGTTGCTGTATTTTGAATTACATTATCGGGTAGGGCAGATGGATAGCTTTGTCCGCTGAAGATGATCTTATTTTTATTCAGTTTTCTATAAACTTCTTCATCAAACCAACTGATGTGCCGAAATTCTACTACATTTTTAAACGCTGGTCTTAAATTTTCGATCAATAGATTTAACCTTTCGGCACTATAATCGAACTTCGGTGGAAACTGAAAAAGTACACAGCCCAATTTTTCCTTTAGTCCGATTTGAATAGCCTCGTAAAAATCGTTGATAAGTTGCTCGCATTCATTCAACTGCTTGTAGTGTGTAATTAAACGCGGTGCCTTAATCGTAAACAAAAAATCGTCAGGACTTTCGTTGTACCATTTATCGAACGATTTTTGCGTTGGCATTTTATAAAAAGTAGAATTAATCTCTATTGTATTAAAATGCTCGCAATAATACTTAAACCAATCTTTTTGTGCTAAACCTTTAGGATAGAAAACTTCTTTCCATTCGCGGTAATAGAAGCCTGAACAACCAATTTTCCATTTCATGCATAGAAAACAGGTTATAGAGGGAAAGGTTTATCATCTGTTATAGATTGCAATGAAAATAATCAACGAGATACCAATGTAACCCGATAGTTTTAAGTAAATGTTTCCTTTTTTATTTAGAAAGCCTAATACCACCATAGTTAATAAATAAAGCATTGAGCATATTAAAAATCCGGTAAATGGAGAATGATGATTCTTTAATTGCGTTTCATTTTTTGCTGGCGCAAATAAAATCTCCATTAAGATTGGTGAAATCCATCCAACTAAATATAATGCAAATATTACCGATGCAATTGGATTTTTTCTAAAAGCGGCACTGAGTTTGTCCATATTTTATCATTAATGCTTGTTTTACGGATATGGCAACCCGAAAAATTAGTAATTTGTCTCAGATACCATTGTGTCAGATGTTATCATCTGATACAGTGAAAAATCAATTATCCATTTTACTTATATGGTTTTTATTAGACCGTATCAAAAGTAAAATCTAGCAGTTAAGGCCAGAATTTTATTTTGTTTCCCGTCATTCTCGCGCAGGCTGGAATCTTAAAGCGCGCTGCGATAGCATTAGGATTCCCAATTAAATTGGGAATGACGACGTGTCAAAATAATTTGCTTAATGAGCCACGGTAAATCTTTTTGAGAAAGCCTCTCACAAAATAATTTATGCTTAGCTGACCTCAGGTTACTTAGGTGGTCAATATTTATGCAAATGCAAGAATTTGAGGTTACAAATGAATACGCGTGGTGTCAGATGTTACCATCTGATACGGCGAAAAATCAATTATCAAAATTTACTGGTATGGTTTTAATAGTCAGATGGTAACATCTAACTTAACAAAATCGGATCAGCATGACGATCTGCTGTAAAGCAAAAAACCGATGCTTGCGGCACCGGTTTTTTAATCTATATTTATTAATTACTCGAAGTATTCTTTCATTCTTTCGAAGAAACTCTTATCATTTTTACCTGGTTGAGGCTTAAAGTTCGGCGATTCACGTAATTTCTCTAAAGCATTACGTTCGTCGCTACTTAAAGCTTTTGGTGTCCAAATGTTGATGTGAATAATTTCATCACCTCTATGGTAAGAATTTACTTCTGGCAAACCTTTACCTTTTAAGCGTAATAACTTTCCACTTTGGGTACCTGGTTCGATTTTAATTTTAGCTTTACCATCAATGGTTGGTACTTCGATGCTCATCCCTAAAGCAGCATCAACAAAGCTTAAATGTAAATCGTAAACAATATTATTTCCTTCACGTTTTAAGGTTTCGTGAGGTGTTTCTTCAATTAAGATAATTAAATCGCCGGGGATACCGCCATTAGGTGCAGCATTTCCTTTGCCACTCATGCTTAATTGCATACCTTCACTTACGCCTGCCGGAATATTGATGGTAATGGTTTCTTCACCACGTACGACACCATCTCCATGACAAACATTACATTTAGCGGTAATTTGTTGACCACTACCGTTACAAGTAGGGCAGGTAGATGCCGTCTGCATCTGGCCCAAAATCGTATTGGTTACTCTACGCACCTGGCCGCTGCCACCGCAGGTACCACAGGTACTTACCGATGATTTATCTTTTGCGCCAGAGCCGTCGCAGGTTTTACAAACGATTAGTTTATTAACCTTGATTTTCTTTTCGGCACCATGTGCAATTTCTTCAAGTGTTAATTTAACTTTTATACGTAGGTTAGTGCCTTTTGCAACACGACGACCGCCGCGTTGCTGACCGCCACCACCGCCAAAAAAACTTTCGAAAGGATTGTGACCACCAAATACATCGCCGAAATTGCTAAAAATATCGTCCATGTTCATTCCGCCACCGCCATAACCGCCACCACTCGCGCCTCCAACACCAGCATGACCATATTGGTCATAACGTTGTTTTTTCTCAGGGCTGCTTAAAATTTCGTAAGCTTCAGCAGCTTCTTTAAATTTATCTTCAGCAGCTTTATCGCCAGGGTTTTTATCCGGGTGATATTTAATCGCCATCTTGCGATAAGCTTTTTTTATCTCATCGGCGGCTGCGCCCCTGGTTACGCCTAATACGTCGTAATAATCTCTTTTACTCATCTTTATTTATAAAATGATTGAATGATTAAATGATTGATTGATGGAATGAGAGATGTTAATTCAATCATTCAAAATTCAATCATTCAATAATTATTTCTTACGCCCCAACTACAACTTTAGCAAAGCGGATTACATTATCATTTAAGGTATAACCTTTTTCCACCTCATCGATCACTTTCCCTTTAAGGTCTTCGCTAGGTGCAGGGATATTGGTAATTGCTTCGTGGAAATCGGTATTAAAAGGTTGGTTAATGCTTTCTACATCTTTCAAACCTTTTTGCGCCAAGGTATTTTTCAGTTTTGTGCTTACCAATAATATACCTTCTTTAACCGGAGCTACCTCAGTAGCCGTTTCCATTGCTTTTAATGCACGGTTAAAATCATCTAAAACAGGTAAAAGTGAAACAATTACATCCTTACCGGCAGTTTGCAATAATTCTACACGTTCTTTTTGTGTGCGACGTTTATAATTATCGAACTCAGCGTATAAACGTAAATATTTGTCGTTAAGTTGTTGAACTTCCGCTTGCAATTTTTCTTCTGCAGATAATTCAGGTGCCTGCTCAGTTTCAACCGCAGGAGCATCAGTATTCTCTACATTCTCAGCAGTATTTTCTGATGTATTTTCAGGATTCATTATATTTTCTTCTTTATCGTTATTTTTCTTCTTATTAAACATAATACCGGGCTGAATTTTTTTGTGTTAATCTCAACTATTTTGCCATAAACGGAAATCAGCCAAGCTGTCAGATTTATTTGTATTTATCTGAACAGATTGGCTGATTAGCTGACGGATGTCAGAATTTTTTATACAATTTGAGCATCTTCGTGCACAACTCCATTCTCACATTTAATAATGCGTGAAGGGAAAGTTCGGATGATGTGGTAATCGTGCGTAGCCATTAATACCGCAGTTCCGGCCTGGCTGATTTGTTTTAGAAGGGTTACTATTTCTTCTGATGTTTCTGGGTCTAAATTCCCGGTAGGCTCATCAGCCAGGATTATTTCCGGATCGTTTAACAAAGCCCTTGCAATAACAATACGTTGCTGCTCGCCGCCAGAAATTTCATGTGGCATTTTTTTGATTTTAGAACGTAAACCAACTTTGTCTAAAACATCTTTAATGCGCTCGTTAATTAGTTTTTCATCTTTCCAGCCTGTTGCCTTAAGCACAAATTCAAGGTTTTTTTCAATCGTTCTATCAGTAAGTAATTGAAAATCCTGAAAAACTACACCCAATTTACGGCGTAAAAACGGAACCTGACTTTCTTTTAGGTTTTTAAGGTCGAAACCGGCAATATTGCCTTCGCCATTGCCAATATGTAAGTCGCCATATAATATTTTAAGCAAACTGCTCTTACCTGAACCTGTTTGACCAATAAGGAATACAAATTCATCTTTTTCGATATGTAAATTTACGTTTGAGAGCACTAAATGTTTCTGCTGAAAAACATCAACATTACTTAAATGAATTACTGAGTTGCCTGCCATATTATATTTCCAATTTTGCAATCTGCCCAAAAGGCAAACCTTTAACCATTTCCATAATGTAATCTTGCTTGTCGCCAAGTCCGAGTTTTTCCAGCGATTTATCAGGTCTGTCTACCCTAAAATAAGCTAAAAGTGTAAACTTGTCATCTCTCAACTGTACGTAATCTGGAATTTTGGCTATGCCTTTAACTTTAACGATATACATTGTGTCCAAAAATAGCTATTTAAGCTGAAAGCCCAAAGGAGAAAGCTGAAAGACTAAAGTTGAGAAATTCAATTAAGGTTGTTTAAGAACTCAATCGTATTCACATTATCTGCGTAATCCCAAAGTTTTGGGTGCTGACTTTGGCCAAAACCAAAAGTGTTAAAGCTTAACGGTGCTTTAGTAATAATGCATTGAATATTTTCTGATTTATCTTTTAACTTATCTTCTACCTCTTGCAGATTATCATATTCTTCGTAAAAAATCACCGCTAAGGGAGAAGTTAAGCTTTCATCTTGTTTTAATAACAAAAAGCCATTATCGAAGTGTTTAGCCGCATTAACAAGGTAAATAGATTTGTTATAATCGTAATTGTTATTGTATTTAAAGTGATTAATAATGGGTTGAAAACTCTCTATACCTTCGTAAAAATTGGCGATATCGTACCCTTTAGGAAAATAAAGTTTAGAAACGTTTCTGCAACCCAAACCAAAATAATCAAAAATATCATTGCCAAGGTGTTGAATGTCTTCAAAACTTTCGGTGCCATCTAAAACCGCTACACTATTTCTGTTTTTCCTGATAATGTTGGGTACTTTACTGAAATAGTAATCAAAATAGCGTGATGAATTGTTGCTGCCAGTAGCAATAACGGCGTCAAAATCTTTTAAGCGCTCTACATATTCTATTTGACCTTCAAAAGCGGGCTCTATTTTAATCAGTTCAGCAATTACAGCTTTAATCAATTGATCATCAGCTGAAGAAAGTTTAATCAGTGCAATGTTTCCGGTAGCCAATACACTTAAAATGTCATGTAAACCCACCAATGGGATGTTGCCCGCCAGGATTAAACCCACCTTTTTTGGCGATGTACTAAACTTAACCGATTCGAACCAAATGGTCAAATCTGCCTCATTTAACATCTTGGCGAAAGATAAAATAGATTTTTTTATATTTTCTGCAGTAAACCATGTATTGGTACTTTCGGCAGTATAAAATGCATTTCCTAGTATGTCAGTAGGCTTTGTAAGCAATAAGCCCAGTTTGTTAAACGCGATTATTACTTTTTCTTGAGTTAATGCTGACATATTTAGAATTATTATTAAGTGATTATATCTTATATTTGCATCGCAAAGGTAAACTAAGCAAAAGAATTAGACGAAAACATGGCGATTAAAATAACAGATGAGTGTATAAATTGTGGGGCTTGCGAACCGGAATGTCCAAATAACGCAATTTACGATGCCGGTACTGCATGGCGTTTTTCTGATGGTACTAATTTAAATGGTATCATTGATTTTGGTAATCAACAAATTGAAGCAGACGCTGCCCAGGAAGCAGTTTCGGATGAAGTGTATTATATTGTATCCGATAAATGTACAGAGTGTAAAGGCTTTCATGACGAGCCTCAGTGTGCGGCAGTTTGCCCGGTTGATTGTTGCGTTGATGACGAAGATATCCGCGAAACTGAAGAAGAATTATTGGCTAAGAAAGCCTGGTTACACCAGGAAGGATAGTCTTGATCAGATATTAGAATTAAAGTCTCGCTTAAAGTGAGACTTTTTTGTTTAAAAAAGATTTCAGTTGACAGTTTTCAATTACCAATTAACCAGTTTTCAAACACAAATAAATCTATATCTCCTCATCCTAAGTTTCGTCATTTCGACTGTAGCTCAGCGGAATGGAGAAATCTATCCAGGTACATTTTTCCACTGCGGTCGAAATGATAATATTTCGAGACAAAAGTGTTGATATTGGCGTTTTTGTAACGATTAACCAATTTAAACAGTTAATTGATTAACCATCAGGATTATATTTTCATTGCCAATAATTTTTTGCCACAGATTATCACTGATGTATTTTGCATCATGCTAACTAATGACTATTTAACAAATGAACTAATCAACATCGAATTTATTTGGGATAATCAGCACCGGACAAGCCGATTTTCTTGCTACGTGTTCGGCAACGCTTCCCATTAAAAAATGGTATAATCCTGTCCGGCCATAAGTGCCTATTACAATTAAATCAGAACCCCACTCGTCTGATTGCTGGATAATGCCATGTGCAGCTGTATCAATAATGCTTAAATAGGTGGTTTCTATGCCTTTTCCATATTTAGTTTCCATTTCTTTCAATAGGATATGGCTGTTTTCTTCGCTGTTATCGTATGTTTCTAAAAACACTGGCGCAAGTGTTAAATCGGGGTTTACATTAGCTGGAACGGGCTCGATAATGTTGACCAGTGCTACTTCTGCTCCAAATTTTTCAGCCATGTCGTAACCGGCTTTTGCAGCTTTTTCTGAGCAGGTGCTATTATCAACGGCAATTAATATTTTTTTAAAATTCATGGCGCGTATATTTGAAATTGAACATCATAAAAATAACAATTTTGTATTCAAAATGTTAGGCAATGAATGTATTTTATTAGTTTTACAATAGTTTAACGAGCAAGTTTAAATGGAAAATCAATACAGTATTTGTAGGATTGCTGTGGCGCCTTTAAGAGCAGATGCATCAGATAAAGCAGAAATTGTTTCGCAGCTTTTATTCGGCGATCATGTCGAAATTATTCAGAAGGAAGACCGGTGGTGGCTGATTCAAAATGGTTATGATGGTTATGAAGGCTGGATAGATTTCAGGCAGTTAGCACCAATCAGTCAGGATCAATTTGTAGAAATGCACGATTGTAAATTATTGGCCCCTTTAAGTTTCAATAATGTTTTAACTGCAGCTGATGGCAGTTCTTATCATTTAAGTCCGGCCAGTAACCTTCCTTTTTTAAAAGACGGTTTTTGTTATGCAGGTGAAGAAAAATTTAAACTGAATTTCGAAGCATACGATAATAGTGTCGTAAATTTTTCTGATCGGGTTAGCGAAACGGCCAAATTTTTTCAAAATATCCCATACCTATGGGGAGGAAGGCATTTATTTGGTTTAGATTGCTCTGGTTTTGTACAAACCGTATTTAAAATGTTGGACATTAAACTAAACCGCGATGCTTCACAACAAGCAGAACAAGGAGAGCTAGTCGGTTTTCTGGCTGAGTGCAAAGCTGGTGATGTTGCCTTTTTTGATAACGATGAAGGCCGGATCACTCACGTAGGCATTATGCTGAGCCCAAATGAAATCATCCATTCCTCAGCAAAAGTAAAAATCGATCCAATTGATGATCAGGGAATTTTTAATAAAGAACTGGGGAAATATTCGCATAAATTGAGAATTATTAAACGTTTTGTGGAATAGCATCCAAAAATGTATCCTATATAAAAGATACATTTTTTATGCCATCTAAATTTAAAATCCAGATCTCCAAACCTTGCCATGAAGAATGGGAGGGCATGCAAACCAATGTAAATGGTAAATTTTGTGGTTCCTGCCAAAAACCTGTAATTGACTTTACTCGCTTCACAGATGCAGCGCTGAAACACTGGTTTAATGAAAATCATAGAAGTAGCTGTGGGAGATTTAAACCTGAGCAGCTTGATCGTTTAATTCATATGAAATCGGATTTTACAACTAGCCGATTTAAACCTAGCCTGGTTGCCGCATCATTATTAGCATTGCTAAGCTTTCCAAAATTGGTTAATGCAAATATTTCTTCCTCGTATCCAACCTTCCAGACCGATAATAAAAAATCTTTAAAAGATGATGTTTTAGAAGGAAATTCTGAAGACGGATTTGTCACGGTGCAAGGCAAGGTTACTGATGGGGATGATAAACTCCCAATTATAGGTGCAACTGTAATGATTACAGGCTCGAAAATTACAACAGTTACAGATCGAAATGGAAAATTTGAGTTTAAGCTGGATAGAAAGGAATTTAAGAATAAGATTTTCCTGGATTTAAGATATATTGGCTATGAAACTAAACATGTAAAAGTAAAGCTGGTGAGAGATGAAGTTATTTTTATAAAAATGAAGATGGATAGTTATGTTTTAGGAGGATTGGCCATTATTAAGCAACCTACATTTTTAGAGCGAATAAGTCAGTTGCTAAATGGCTAATTAAACCTACTCCATCTCCCAAACCATTACCTGCCGGTCATCTCCTGTAGAAATCAAATATTTGCCATCATGGCTCCAGATAATTTTATTGATGGAATGGCTATGGCCAATACCTGCCTTTTCTAAGCTTAAAATTTTATATAATTTAAAATTTTCTGCATCCCAGAGTTTAATGCTTTTATCCTGACTGCTTGTAGCAAAATACGGATGGTTAGGATGAAAGGCAATATCATACACGGTAAACATGTGTGCCGGAACGGTTTCCCTAAGTTCATAATTCGGGAGATCCCATATTTTTAATTGTGCATCCCTGCTCCCTGAAATTAAATATTTGCCTGTGGGATGATAAGCCAAAGAGGTAACAGGCAATGAATGCCCTTCCAGAGTTTGTTTTAAGCTATAATCGGCAAGGTTATAAATCCTGATCAGGTGGTCTTTACAGCCGAAAGCCACTTCATTTTCATTTGGTGCAATTGCAATGGCCCTCACGGTATCGTAAGCTACCTGGAAGCGGTAAATTTCCTTAAAATCATTTAAAGACCAAACCGCAAGCGTACCATCTTCGCCAGTGGTTAAAAGCTCATTTTTACTTTTTACTGTTTGTATATTGAAAATAGGTTTGGTATGCGCATTAATCCTTAAAATTACCTTTTGTTCTTTCAGGTCGTAAACACTAAAAGCGCCACTGCGTTCTCCAACAAACAATTGCTCATTGTAGTAATGAAGGCAATAAACAGAGCTTTGTACCGGCATTTTCACCTTCACAAAAGCCATGTTAAGTAGCGACCATTCTACCACGCCCTTATCATTTCCAGCACTGAAAAATATGTCGTCTTCACCAGCATTGGCTAAAGCGTAAACAGGGTTTTGATGTCCGGGTAGGGTGTGTAGGTGTTTGAGCATGTGGGGAAGGTTGGAAGGAGGGAAGGTTGGAGGGTTGAAGGATATTTAAACCCTCAACCTTCCAGTCCTCTACCTTATTTGTGTCTTTTTTCTAAATTTTTCGCTATATCTTGAATAGATAAACCTTTTTCTTTCAATAAAAACAATAAGTGGAAAACAAGATCTGATGCTTCTCCAATGAGTTCTTCTTCTGTTTCAGCAAGTGCAGCAATTACCGTTTCTACACCTTCTTCTCCAACTTTTTGCGCAATTTTATTTAAACCTTTGTTGCGCATTTTGTTGATGTAAGAACCCTCAACCGGATTTTCATATCGATCATTAATGATGTTTTCGAGCTCGAAAATAAAGTTTTGGTTAAAATCTGTTTTAAAACAGCTGCGGCTACCGGTATGGCAGGTTGGACCAACAGCATCCGCTTTGATCAGAATGGTGTCGTTGTCACAGTCTACAAAAAGTTCTTTAACAAACAGAAAGTTATTGCTGGTTTCTCCTTTGGTCCAAAGGCGGTTTTTAGAGCGCGAAAAGAATGTTACTTTGCCTTCAGCTTGCGTTTTAGATAAAGCTTCTTCATTCATATAGCCCAGCATTAAAACCTCTAGCGTTCTATAATCTTGAATAACTACCGGAATTAAACCTTCTGTTTTCTCCCAATCAAGGGAATTGGTGTCAATTGTCATTTTTATGATGTTTTCGTCATTGCTATGTACGACGCAATCTTAAATCTTTTGCAGGTTTCGAACCTATAGCACTAGGATTGCTTCGTGCCTCGCAATGACGAGTGTATTATTATATTCTAACAGGAATATGATTCCTTTTTAATTCTTGCTTTAAATCAGGTATCAGGATTTCACCATAATGAAATACCGATGCTGCAAGTGCGGCATCAACATTGGCTTTTTGAAAAACCTCAGTAAAATGCGCCTTACTACCCGCCCCGCCTGATGCTATAATCGGGATATTGATCATTTGATTTACTTTACTGAGCAATCCACAATCAAAACCTGCTTTCGTGCCATCGTGGTCCATAGAAGTTAACAAAATCTCTCCTGCGCCTAAATCCTCAGCCTGTTTAATCCAGTTTTCGGTTTCCAGTTCGGTAATTAACCTGCCGCCATTTAAGTGGACCATGTTTTTGCCGTTTACATGTTTAGTATCGACTGCTAAAACCACAAACTGTACGCCGAAGGTTTTAGCAAGGTCTTCAATTAATTTAGGATTCCTAACCGCGGCCGAATTGATGCTAATCTTGTCGGCTCCTGCATTTAATAACGCTTCGGCATCGGCAATTTCGGTTATCCCTCCACCAATTGTAAAAGGAATATTTAATTGGCGGGCAACTGATTTTACCATTTCAATCATCGTCTTCCGACGCTCGTGTGTAGCGGTAATATCCAGGAAAACCAATTCGTCGGCACCTTGTTGTGCGTATTGTGCAGCCAGTTCAACCGGGTCACCCGCATCGCGTAAATCAACAAAGTTTACGCCTTTTACAGTACGGCCATCTTTAACGTCTAAACAAGGAATTATTCTTTTTGAAAGCATATTTTGTTTGGTTGTCATGCTGAGGAACGAAGCATCCTTTTCATCGGGTGCAGATCCTTCATTCTTCAGGATGACATAAATATTTATGGAATTAAATCGAACTCAAGGCCTTCAAATTCCACTCTTTAATTTCTTCGATGGTAATACGGTCTTCGTAAATCGCTTTTCCTACCACCACACTTCTAATCGGGTATTTAGCCAGTTCGTAGATATCGTCCATCGAACTTACACCACCCGAAGCAATTAGTTTGATCATAGGTGAGTGTTCCAGTAGTTTTTGGTACAATTCAATCGCTGCGCCACCGAGTTTTCCATCTTTGCTGATATCGGTACATAAGAAACGGAAAAACCCTAACGAAAGACATTTGTCAACGTAATCCATCAGCTTAATTGGTGAGCTTTCCATCCAGCCCGAATATTTAATTACTTCATCCAAAACGTCTATTGCAATGACAATGCGGTTGGCGTAATCGTCCTTTTTAGCAAAAGCTTCGCTTAATTGAGGTAAGAAATCAGGATTGGTAATGGCCTGTGTACCCACAATTACACGATGTATTCCAGCATCAAGCAAATTGGTAACCTGCTCAATGGTTCTGATCCCTCCGCCATATTGCACTTTCATATCTGTTTTTTTGATAATTTCGAAAAGTGCTTTTTGATTGCTAAAATCACCTTTAGCTCCATTTAAATCAATAATATGGATGAAATCTGTACCATTTGAACGATATTTTTCTATCATTTCGGGAATAGAAACATCATATTCTGTTTTTTGGTTGTAGTCGCCTTCACGGAGACGGACAACTTTTCCATCCAAAATATCAATAGCGGGTATTATGTACATTTTATAAGCTTAAGTTTGAAAAATTTTTTAATACTAGTTCGCCGGCTTTTCCCGATTTTTCGGGGTGAAATTGAACGCCATAGAAATTATCTTTTTGTACAGCTGCCGAAAACTTCAAACCATAATCAGCAGATGCAATGTCAAAAGTAGGGTTATATTCAATAAAGTACGAATGCACAAAGTAAAATTGTGTATTATCTTCAACACCTTCAAATAATGAATTGTTTTTCGGGCTAACCGCATTCCAACCCATGTGTGGTATTTTGATATTCAGTGACTTATCGAATTTTTTGGTTTTAACCGGAACGACATTCAACAGGGAGGCATCACCTTCTTCTGAGTGTTCCGTAATGAGCTGCATGCCTACGCAGATACCAAGAACGGGTTTCGTCAATTTTTTAATGGCTTCAACCAGGCCCGTTCCCTTTAACTTTTCCATGGCGGCACCAGCATGGCCCACACCAGGAATGATGATGTGGCTATATTTTTCGAGGTCATTTTCTGTATTTACCATGCCGTAGGTTACGTTTAAGCGATCTAAAGCTGCGGTAAGGGAGAAGATGTTACCTGCTCCGTAGTTTATAATTCCAACCATAGTTTTGTATTTCAGATTCCTTTTATTTATGAGGTTTGAAAATGAAAGTCAGCTTTTCATAGGGCCTGTAGTCCCGCTATCGCTTATAGTCCTCGCTACGCTGCGGGCTATTCCGCTTTATCGGGTTTATTTAACAGCGAATGGGCTTTAAAACCCTCCGCCATAAACCTTTCAGCCTTCCACCTTCTTATAACATTCCCTTTGTGCTCGGTAACACCATTTTCTCTGCATCGCGTTTGATTGCCATTTTGATTGCTTTGGCGAATGCTTTAAAAATGGCCTCAATTTTATGATGTTCGTTATCGCCTTCTGCTTTTATGTTTAAATTGCATTTTGCAGCATCACTGAATGATTTAAAGAAATGATAAAACATCTCCGTAGGCATATCGCCAACCTTTTCGCGTTTAAATTCAGCATCCCAAACAATCCAGTTTCTTCCTCCAAAATCGATGGCAACCTGTGCCAGACAATCGTCCATTGGTAAGCAAAAACCATACCTTTCAATGCCCAGTTTATTGCCTAAGCCTTTGGCAAAAGCCTCACCTAATGCAATTCCGGTATCTTCAATGGTGTGGTGTTCATCAATATGTAAGTCGCCTTTAGCAATTACCTCTAAATCTACACTTCCATGTCTGGCAATCTGATCGAGCATATGATCGAAAAAGTTTAAACCCGTTTCAATCTTTGCTTTTCCTGTTCCATCCAGATCCAGATTAATGGTAATGTCGGTTTCGTTGGTTTTACGCTCGTGGTGAATTTTTCGGCTTCCTGCTTTAAGTAAGTTGTAGATATCTTCCCATTTCCTGGTTTCCAGAATAATCACATCCAATAAAGTTTCATGCTTATCTAGCGCTTCAGTAGAACCTAATGCATCATTCTGGCGGAGAAAAATCGCCTTGGCACCTAAATTTTTGGCCAAAACGACATCATTTAAGCGATCGCCGATCACGAAAGAATTTTTCAGGTCGTAATCTTCACTGAAATATTTTGTTAATAAAGCAGTGCCAGGTTTACGGGTAGGAGCATTGTCTTTTGCGAAAGTTCTATCAATCACAATCTCACTAAAATGAACACCTTCCCCTTCAAAAGTATCTAACATGAAATTATGGATCGGCCAGAAATTTTCTTCGGGATTTGAAAGTGTACCCAGTCCATCCTGATTGGTTACCATTACCAGTTCATAATCCAGCTCGGCCGCAATTTTAGATAAATAATATAACGAGCGCGGATAAAATTTAAGCTTTGCAAAACTATCTACCTGTTCATCATCAGGCTCGATATTTAAGGTTCCATCGCGGTCTATAAACAATACTTTTACCCCCTTGCCCTCTTGAGGGGGAACAGGGAGTTGTGTATTTATATTTTGTTCCATAAATTAATGTAGCTTTTAAGTGTTAATTCCTTTAAAGAATTATGGTGCTTAGTATTTGTAATAATTGGTCATTTTCTTCTTTTGTACCCACTGTAATCCTTAAACATCCTTCGCATAAAGTTACTTTAGATCGGTCGCGTACAATGATGCCTTGCTCCACTAAAGTATCATAAATTTTTAAGGCATCGGTAACTTCTGTCAGGATAAAATTGGCGTCAGAAGGATATACTTTTTTGACGATATTTAGTGCGGTTAAAGCCTTGCTTAAACGGTCTCTTTCTGCAACAGATTCTTTAATCCATTCGTTCACCTGAGCGATGTTTTTTAAGGCTTCGAAAGCCAGATCCTGCGTGGCCTGATTGATGTTATAAGGAGGCTTAATTTTGTTCAAAACATCGATCACTTTTGTTGACGAAAATGCCATGCCTAAACGCAAAGCGGCAAGTCCCCAGGCTTTCGAAAAAGTTTGCAAAACTACCAGGTTTCCGTACTCGGTTAACTCCTGAATAAAGGTCTTCTGACGGGCGTAATTTATATACGCTTCATCCACTACAACGATGCCATTAAAGTTGGCTAAAATGGTTTCAATATCTTCGCGGTTTATCGAATTTCCAGTCGGATTATTTGGTGAACAAATGAAGATTAATTTCGTGTTTTTATCAATTGTTTCTGCGATCTTTTCCATGTCCAATTGGAAGTTTGGAAGCAAGTTAACTTTGCGTATTTCTACATCATTTATATTCGCCGAAACTTCGTACATCCCATAGGTTGGCGGCAGCACAATTACGTTATCTTTTCCAGGATTACAAAATGCGCGAAACAATAAATCTATCGCTTCATCACTACCATTTCCTAAAAAAGTATTCTCAATTGGTACACCTTTTATTTTGCTGATTGCATCTTTCAAATCAAGTTGCAATGGGTCAGGATAACGGTTATAATTAGCGGGTAATGGCGAACCATAACTGTTCTCGTTTGCATCCAAAAAAACAGATGCCTGACCTTTAAATTCGTCTCTAGCGGTAGAGTAGGGGCGAAGGTTTTTTATATTTTCTCTTACTAAATCGTTAATGTCCATGTTAATTAAAATGATTGCACAGATTACTTAATTCTTTTTCCTTCGGTTTGATTACGTAGATTATGTGATTACACCGATTGTTTTGTTCTTTTCCTTCGGTATGATTGCACAGATTGTGGGATTACACCGATTTTCATTTTATGGTTTATTATCTTCTGACTTCTGACTTCTGACTTCCAACTCCGGACTCAAAGTTCAATCTAATACTAACAGCATTTTTATGTGCTTCCAGGCCTTCAGCGGCAGCTAGTATTTCAACTGTAGCGCCAATGTTATTTAATCCATCAGCCGATAGATGCTGAAAGGTGATCTTTTTCAGAAAAGCATCGGTAGATACTCCAGAATAAGCTTTTGCAAAGCCACTGGTTGGTAAAGTATGGTTGGTTCCAGAGGCATAATCGCCAACGCTCTCTGGTGTAAAGTTGCCTAAAAATACCGATCCTGCGTTGATAATCAATGGAGTTATGCTTTTGAAATGCTCCGTAGCTAATATTAAGTGCTCTGGTGCATATTCATTCGAAAATTGCATTGCCTCATCCAGGTTTTCAACTAAAACGGCATAAGAATTGGCTATTGCTTTAGCAGCGATCTCCTTCCTAGGAAGAATAGCAAGCTGATTTTCAATTGCTTTTAAGGTTTCAGCGATGATCTGATTAGAAGTAGATACTAAAATAGACTGACTATCAGCTCCATGTTCTGCCTGTGCAAGTAGATCAGCAGCAACAAATGACGGATTGGCAGTCTCATCGGTAATGACCAATACTTCTGATGGTCCGGCAGGCATATCGATGGCCACTTTACTTTGAACCATCGTTTTTGCTGTGGTTACATAGCGGTTGCCAGGACCAAAGATCTTATATACCTGTGGTACGCTTTCCGTTCCGAAGGCCATTGCCGCAACGGCCTGGGCGCCGCCAATTAAGAATAATTTTTCAATCCCCAGCAGCACGGCACAGTAAGCCAGATAACAATTGGTTTTGCCATCACTTTGTGGAGGAGAACACACCACGATTTCTTTACAACCTGCAATGATTGCAGGTGTGGCAAGCATTAAAAATGTGCTCGGTAGAACAGCTGTTCCTCCCGGGATATAAAGCCCCACTTTTTCAATTGCCCTCGATTCTCGCCAGCACACAACGCCTGGCATCGTTTCGATTTTGTCCTCAGTTTTTAACTGCGATTGGTGAAAAGTTTTGATGTTTTGATAAGCCGTATCAATTGCATTTTTTGCTTCAGCTGGTATGGTAGATGCAATTGCGTTTAATTCTTCTGCATTTAAAAACAGCTTCTCCAAATCAACTTTATCAAATGCTTTGGCGAAGTTGAAAAGTGCCTGGTCGCCATCTTTTTTTACCGTGTTGATGATGTCGGTTACCCGTTCTTCAACCAGTTTATCGTCTTCAATCTGCCTAGAACAAAGTTCTTCAATTTTTGATTTAGATAAATCTGTATAATTGTAGATTTTCAATGTTTTATAATTTTAAATTAACTAATAGTTAATGTGAATTTAAACGATTTTACTTGATTATTTTCTCAATTGGCATAACCAAAATACCTTCGGCACCTGCTGCTTTTAAGCTGTTTATTTTATCCCAGAAATCTTCTTCGGCAATTACAGAATGAACAGCAACCCAGTTTGGTTCGAAGAGCGGAACTACCGTTGGACTTTTTACCCCTGGAAGTAAATCGACTACTTTTTGAAGGTTATCTTTTGATACATTTAGTACCACGTATTTGTTAGATTTTGCACTGAGTACAGATCGGATACGTTGAAGCAATTCTGCAACTTCCGGATTGTCGGCTATCGATTTGTTTCCGATTAAAACCGCTTCAGATTGCATCACATCAGCGAATGGTTTTAGCCCATTGCTCTTCAATGTTCCGCCTGTTGATACGATATCAAAAATGGCATCACTTAAACCTAAACCAGGACCAATTTCTACCGATCCGGAAATGGTTCTGATATCGGATTTAATACCCTTTTCCTGTAAGAATTTTTCGAGGATTACGGGATAAGAAGTAGCAATCGCTTTGCCGTTCAATTCTTCCAGTTTTTGAATATTGCTGGTGGCCTGAACAGCTATTTTTAAAGTACATTTTCCGAAGCCTAATTTTTGAAGATAATCTACTTCGGCTTTGGTTTCTACAATTACATTTTCACCAACTATACCCAGATCAGCAATGCCGTCTTGTACATATTCAGGAATATCATCATCGCGAAGGAAAAGGATTTCTAAAGGAAAATTAGTAACGGTTGAGATGAGTGAGCTTTTGTAGTTTTCGAAAGATAAACCACAGTTTTTAAGTATTTCTACAGATTTTTCGTTTAACCTACCCGACTTCTGGATAGCGATTTTAAGTGTTTTCAAAGTATTGAATATAGAGTGAACAAGAAATTATTTTACGGAAAAAAGTTTTGAAGTACAAAACAAACATATCATATCGCCTATCGGCGATGGTGTAAATGTAAGTGATGGTTCAAAGTTAAATTCATAAATTATTTCTGCCAGTATCAATACGTTAGCTGATAAGCACTGGCAAATATAGTGTTTGAAATGATAAAACAAAAAATAATGGCACTTAATTTGCCATTATGCTGTTTTTATTGCTAATAACCCATATTTTGTATTAAAATCTTACTCTTTTGAAAAAGTTTCGCTTTCTAATTCTGCCCTTTGTTTTGTTCATTTCTGCCTGTGGGTGGTTTAAAAGCCCACCAGAGATTGGGAAAGTGCTTTCTGAGCATTTTAAGAATAAAATCTACAAAGATTTCGATACTGTAGCTTATGATAGTATTTTTGTGAAAACAATGGACAGTCTTTCGGGCAAGTTCGTTAATCCTAAAACTATAAAAGCATTTTATGCCAATAATAATGCTCAACCTAAGTTGGTTACGCAATTCTATATTAATGGAGAATTAGATTCATTAGTGAGTTATTTAGATCAAAGCAAGGTGCATGGCTTTAACCCAAAGATCTTTAAAGGAGATGAAATTAAAAGCTTGTTAGCAGTATTAGCCGCCAATAAGTTTAAAAAAGTTGAGGAAAGTTATCCTGTAATTGCCAAATTAGAGCTGCTTTCGGCAAATGCTTATTTAAACTATAATAATTACCTTAAATATGGGGTCGTAAATCCCCGAACTATCTTTTCGCGTTATTACATTAAAGTAAAACGCCCTGACAGCTTGGGGATGATTAATCTTTTAAGTGGTAAAAGTCTTTTGGATACCTTAAGATCTGTTCAACCAAAATCTGTTCAATATAAAGCTTTACAGTCTGCCTATTTAAATACAGATGTGGAAAGTGAGAAGCGTATTTTATTATTGAATATGGAACGTTTCCGTTGGAAAATGCCAGAGACGGGAGGTAACTATGTGCAGGTAAATATTCCTGATTTTAGATTAACCTGGCTCGATAAAACAGATACCGTAATTACGATGAAAGTTTGTGTTGGTGGCAAGCGTGAGAATGGTTATGAAGATAAGCTAAAAGCCTTTGCAAAATCGGGTAATTTAGATGACAAACCGAAGAATCATGAGACACCATTATTGTTCAGTAAAATCAATTCCATTCAGGCCAATCCAATCTGGAATATTCCGGTAAGTATTGCACAAAGTGAGATCTATTGGATGGCAAGAAAAGATCCTTATTATTTATCGAACAGCAACATTAAAGTTTACTATAAAGACAAGCTAATTGGTGAGCCTGATACCATCAATTGGAACAGGTATTCTCGTGATAAATTGCCCTTCAAATTTAAGCAGGGATCAGGTGGTGGAAATGCCTTAGGGAAGTTCAAATTTATCTTCGATAACAGCTCGAGTATTTACCTGCACGATACCAATAATAAGAACGGATTTAACCTAACCAATAGAGCGATTAGTCACGGCTGTGTACGCATCGAAAAGCCGTTAGAATTTGCCGCACTTTTGGTGAAAGATTCTTATGCGTATGATAAGCTTAGGGCAGAGGTAGATTTACCACCGATAGATAGTACGCATATGAAATGGTATAAAAAGCGCATGGCCCAAAAGGCAGATACCACTAAAGCATTTCAATTAAAACCAGCTTGGTTTGCCCCAAAGAAAAATGTTCCATTAATCATTACCTATATCACTGCCTGGTCGCAAAATGACAGGATCGAATACAGACCTGATGTGTATGGTATGGATGAAAAACTTTGGACTGCAATGAAAAAGTTCAGGTAGAATTTAATCAACAGTTTCGATCTTCTTGGTTAAAACGATTAACTTTGTGTTGTTTTAACATAAATTAAGGGATGATCGATCAAAATATTAAAATTGCTGTTGATGCCATTGTTTTTGGCTACGAAAAAGGAACACTTTATGTGTTGGCTGTTCAGCAGCGATTTGGTAAACTGACCGATAGATGGGTTTTACCAGGTGGATTTATTTTAAACAACGAGCCATTGCTTATGGCAGTTGAGCGAGAACTTAAAGAAGAGGCCGGCATAACCGTAAATTACCTGGAGCAATTGGGTACTTTTGGTGATGATATTCACCGTGACGAACGATTTAGGGTAATTTCTGTCGCTTACTTTGCACTGGTTAATCCTAAAAATTTTGTGTTAAAAGCCGATACTGATGCTAAAGATGCCAGGTGGTTTCCTGTTGCTCAAATTCCAAAGTTGGGCTACGATCACAATGAAATGGTTAATCTCGCTCATCAACGTTTAAAAAGCAAACTCACATACCAACCGATCGGTTTTGATCTGTTGGATCAGGAATTTCTCTTTTCCGATCTTGAAAATCTGTATTGCTCCATTTTAGAAAGAGATATAGACCGACGAAATTTCAGAAAAAAAATTCTAAGTTTTGGAATTGTTACAGAAACCGATAAAGTGGTTAAAATGGGTGCCAGTGGCAGACCAGGCAAACTTTTCACCTTCGATAAGACAAAATATAACCAGCTTTTAAAGGGAAATTTCCAGTTCGATATTAGGTTTGCGTAAAATAAACACAAATAATTTTTTGTATTCTAAAAATGATTTTTATATTTGTGTAAATAATACGCAAATATATGTTGAATCTTAATCCAAGTTTTACTCCGCTAGGCGAAAATAACTTAATCGAATACAAATCTTTCTTATTTGCAGGTGGCGAACCACACATTAAAATTTCAAATAATTTTGATGCCAGCCTTCCGGTTACCATTACACACCGAATAAATTCTTTTAATGATTTAGGTATGATCTGCATTACGGTTGATGCCTTGAGAAGAATGGGCGTAAAAGAAATCGAACTTTTTATTCCATATTTTCCGGCAGCAAGGCAAGATCGGGTAATGATTCCTGGTGAGCCTTTATCGGTGAAAGTTTATGCTGATATCATTAATGCCATGGCTTTGGCAAGTGTTACCGTTTTTGATCCGCATAGCGAAGTAACGCCAGCCTTGCTCAATAACTGTGTGACAGTTTCCAATCACGAATTTATAAAACAGGTAACTGCAAAAATTGGAACTGAAGTAAAACTCATTTCTCCTGATGGTGGTGCTTTAAAGAAAATTTATAAAGTATCTGAATTTTTAGGTGGTGCAGAAGTGGTAGAGTGTTCAAAAAGCCGCGATGTGAAAACGGGAAAACTTTCGGGATTTAAAGTATATGCTGAAGATTTAGCTGGTGCCGATTGTTTGATTGTGGATGATATCTGTGATGGTGGCGGTACATTTATCGGCTTGGCAGAAGCATTAAAAGCTAAAAATGCCGGCAAACTTTATTTAGCGATTAGTCACGGCATATTTAGCAAAGGCTTTGATGAATTAGGTAAGTATTTCGAGCAAATTTTTACAACAGATTCGATCAAAGAAGTTGATCATGAAGGGGTAACACAAATAAAACTATTGGAAATTTTATAAAATAATATGAGAACGATACTTCCACCAGCGATTCTTGCACCATCAAATGTATCGGTATTCCTAGCAGGAACAATCGACATGGGGCATTCGATTGATTGGCAACAGAAATTTATTGATCAGGCCAATAAAGAAAAAACTTTGGATGATGTAATCGTTTTCAATCCAAGAAGAAAATCCTGGGATCACACCTGGACACAGAGTATCGAAAATAAACAGTTTAGTGAGCAGGTGAATTGGGAATTAGATGCCATGGAAAATGCTGATGTGATTTTGTTGTTCCTTGAAGCGAATTCCAAATCGCCAATTTCGATGATGGAGTTAGGTTTATTCGCTGATTCTGGCAAATTAATGGTTTGTTGTGAAGAAGGGTTTTGGAGAAAAGGGAATATTGATATCGTTTGTAAAAGGAAAGGAATTGACCAGTACGTTACCTTCGATGAGCTTAGCGCTGCTGTAATTGCAAAGCTTAAAAAGTTTGTAAATATTAAATAAACTCAAAAAAAATGAAAACCACAGTTATCCATAGTTCAATATTCGGCCTGGTAGTTGGCGATGCATTGGGAGTGCCAGTAGAATTTAAGAAAAGGGAATTTTTAAAAAGATTTCCGGTAAAGGATATGCAGGCGTATGGTGTTCATGATCAGCCGTTAGGTACCTGGAGTGATGATAGCTCGCTTACGTTTTGCTTAGCCGAAAGCCTGTGTAGTGGTTATAATTTAGATAATATCGCACAGAAATTCCTTCAGTGGTTTAATGCCGAGATTTGGACCCCTCATGGAAAAGTTTTCGACATCGGTATAGCAACAGATGAAGCCATTAAAATGATAAAGCATGGCGCTGATCCGATTTTATGTGGTGGAGCATCTGAAATGGATAATGGAAATGGATCTTTAATGAGGATTTTGCCTTTGTTGTTTTATTTGCAGGATGAAAAGGATCTTAAGGTTATTTTTAACCGCGTAAAAGAGGTTTCATCCATTACCCATGCCCATTTCCGTTCTGCTTTTGCCTGTTTTATCTATGTTGTTTATGGCTTAGAACTATTAAAAGGAATTGATAAAAGAGAGGCATACTTTAATATTCAGATTAAGCTTAAAAAGTTTATTGCAGAGAATGATTTTGAACAAAAGGAAATTGATCTGTTTAAACGGGTTTTGATGAATGATATCTCTACGGTTCCAGAAAACGAGATTTATTCTTCTGGTTATGTGTTGCACAGTCTCGAGGCTAGCTTATGGTGTATCCTCACTACCGGAACTTATCAGGATGCCGTTCTAAAAGCAGTTAATCTTGGTGACGATACTGATACAACTGGGGCAATTACAGGTGGTTTGGCAGGTTTAATTTATGGTTTTGAATCTATTCCTGAAAAATGGCTTAGTACAATTGTTAAAAAAAATGAAATTGAAGAACTCTGTGAAAAAATGAATGATGTCTATGAAAAAGCAGAAATATAATATTGCAGATATAAAAGCGAATTCTGAATTCCTGTTTTTTTGGGGGCATCAGTCTCCGAAAAATGGAACGATTTCTAAAGCTTGTTTAAGTCAATGGTGGCCATCTCCATTTATTGAAAATGACATCATCTATCAAACAGCCGAACATTACATGATGGCGAAAAAGGCTTTATTGTTTCATGATCAGGAGATTTTTAGGAAAATACTAACAAAAGAATCTCCTAAGGATGTAAAAGATCTTGGTCGACAGATCAGAAACTTCGATGCTGTAAAATGGGATGCTCATAAATACGAAATAGTAAAACAGGGTAACTTGCTTAAGTTTTCTCAAAACGAAGATTTGAAATCTTTTCTTTTGCAAACTAAAGGTAAAGTGCTGGCCGAAGCCAGTCCGGTTGATCCAATTTGGGGGATCGGTTTGGCAGAAGATAATTCAAATGCTTTATTTCCCGGAAATTGGAAAGGTTTAAACCTGTTAGGCTTTGCGCTGATGGATGTTAGGGATGAGATATCAATTAATAAAATTAATGATCAATGAAATATTTTTCAATCGACCGTCATCTCGACTGAAGCGCAGCGGAATGGAGAGATCTATTTAGATAGATTTTCTCGACTGCGTTGCGCTACGCTCGAAATGACGATGTTTTTAAGAAAGCTTGTGGTGGAATAGTTTATAAATAAAAATTCAAAAAATGATTTTAGCCCTAATCAAAGCCGATATAACAACAATTAAAGCCGATGCTATTGTTAACGCGGCAAATAGTTCGTTGCTAGGTGGAGGTGGAGTTGATGGTGCCATTCACAGAAAGGGTGGTAAAGCAATTTTACAGGCTTGTGTAGCTATCAGAAATAAACAAGGGAAATGCAAGACCGGAAATGCAGTAATCACTACGGCAGGCAATTTACCTGCAAAATATGTCATCCATACGGTTGGGCCAGTTTGGAACGGAGAAAGGGAACAAAATAATGCTTTGCTTGCAGATTGCTACCGAAACAGTTTAACCTTAGCTGTTGAAAATGATGTTAAAATTATTGCTTTCCCTAATATCAGTACGGGAATTTATCATTTCCCTAAAGATAAAGCAGCAGATATTGCCATTAATGCAGTAAATAATTTTACACAAAAAGAAAAAATAGAAAAGGTAATCTTCGTTTGTTTCGACGATGAAAATTACCAGCTCTACAAAGAGAAGTTAATTAATAACACTTGAGTCATGGACACTAAAATAACTAAAGGAATCAGCAAGTTGCTGAGCTATATTTTGAGACATTCGCCAGAAACCATAAAGCTAAAGCTCGATGAAAATGGCTGGGCAGATGTGAATGAACTGATTGCCAAATTCGATCTTTATGATCTAACATTAGATTTTGAACTGCTTCAATACGTTGTTGAAAATAACGACAAAAAAAGATTTGCCTTTAACGCGGATAAAACCAAAATAAGGGCAAATCAAGGGCATTCTATCTCAGTAGAATTAAATTTAAATGAAACTGAACCCTTGGAATACTTGTATCATGGTACAGTTGAAAAGTTCCTAACGGATATTAAATTGCAAGGGCTGCAAAAAATGAGCAGACAGCATGTGCATTTAAGTGCCGACAAGGAAACGGCGAATAAAGTAGGTGGAAGAAGGGGAAAACCGGTTATCCTTACTATTAATAGTGGAGAGATGCACAAGGCGGGCTATAAATTTTATTTATCGGCCAACAATGTGTGGCTTACAGATGTTGTGCCTGCTGAATATATCACGTTTTAAAATGGGCAGAACATTAGTAATAGGTGATATCCACGGGGGATTAAAAGGTCTCGTTCAGTTATTTGAGCGTGCAGAAGTAACAAAAGACGACAAACTGATTTTCCTTGGCGATTATGTAGATGGTTGGAGCGAATCGGCGCAGGTAATCGATTACCTGATGCAGTTAGACAAAAGTCATCAATGCATCTTTATCAAAGGCAATCACGATGCCTGGTGTATCGACTGGTTGGAAAAAGATATTGTAGATGAGGTTTGGTTTGTTCACGGTGGTAAATTAACCATGGAGAGTTATCAAGACTTATCTTATGTGACCAGAAAGGAACACCTTGATTTCTTTGAACGGATGCACGATTATTATGTAGATGGGCAGAACAACCTCTTTATCCATGCCGGTTTTTCTTCCATGCACGGACCAGAAAAGGAGCGCTATTCTTCCAATTATTCTTGGGATCGCACTCTTTGGGAAATGGCCCTGACCATGGATACCCGAATTAAAAAGGACTCCGCAATTTATCCGAAACGTTTATTGCTCTATCATGAAATCTACATCGGCCATACGCCAACGCTTTATTACAATGTTAATGTACCAATGCAGGGCTGTAATGTTTGGAATATCGATACCGGTGCTGCATTTACCGGAAAATTGACTTGTTTAGATATCGAAACCAAAGTATTTTGGCAGAGCGATATATTACAAAGCTTATATCCGAACGAAAAAGGAAGAAATAAATAATATTTAAATACATCAAAACCATGAATCCATTATTATTAACAGACGGTTATAAAGTTGACCACCGCAGACAGTACCCAGAAAATACCACATTGGTTTATTCTAACTGGACGCCAAGAAAAAGCAGGCTAGAAAATGTAAACCATGTGGTGCTTTTTGGTTTGCAGTATTTTATCAAAAAATACATCATTGAAGATTTTAATCAAAATTTCTTTAAACAGCCAAAGGAAGAAATTTTAAAGAAATATGCTCGCAGGATCAATAATTACCTGGGCGAAAACCTGGTAGGTACGCAACATATTGCCGACCTACACGATCTGGGTTATATCCCAATGGTATTTAAATCGCTGCCAGAAGGCGCAGAAGTGCCTTTGCGTGTGCCGATGTTTACGATGTATAATACCAAACCTGAATTTTTCTGGCTGACCAATTATTTCGAGACATTACTATCAGCAGTGGTTTGGTTGCCATGCAATTCTGCTACCATCGCAAAACAGTACCGTACTATTTTGGATCAATATGCAGCAGAAACTTCATCCGTTCCCGAATTTGTAGATTGGCAGGGGCACGATTTCTCTATGCGCGGCATGGGTGGAATAGAAGCTGCGGTAACTTCGGCAGCAGGGCATTTATTGAGTTTTACAGGAACAGATACCATCCCGGCTATTGATTTTTTAGAAGAATATTACAAGGCAGATTCAGATAAAGAATTAATCGGTGGCTCGGTAGCTGCTACAGAGCATTCGGTAATGTGTATGGGGACCAATACCGGAGAACTTGAAACTTTTAAAAGACTGATTTTAGAAGTGTACCCGAAAGGAATTGTTTCCATTGTTTCCGACACCTGGGATTTATGGAAGGTGCTGACGGAGTATCTACCTGTTTTAAAAGATGATATTATCGCGCGTCCAGGTAAGGTAGTAATCAGGCCAGATTCAGGAGATCCGGTTGATATCATCTGCGGAAACCTCAGTGGCAAAAGCGAAAATGAGAAAAAGGGCGTAATTGAACTGCTTTGGGATGTTTTTGGTGGAAAAACCAACGAAAAAGGATTTAAAGAACTGGTTCCACAGATTGGTGCCATTTATGGTGATAGCATCACTACCGAAAGGGCTACACAAATCTGCGAACGTTTAAAAGCAAAAGGCTTTGCCTCAACCAATGTAGTTTTTGGTATCGGGTCTTTCACCTATCAGTACAATACCCGCGATACCTTTGGTTTTGCAATGAAAGCCACTTATGGCGAGGTTGATGGTGTTGGTCGTGAGATATTTAAAGATCCAATTACCGACGATGGTACCAAAAAATCGGCTAAAGGTTTACTGCAGATTTTTAAAAATGCCACTGGAGATTACGAATTGAAAGACCAATGCACCTGGGAGGAAGAAGCAAAGGGCGAATTGAAGGAAGTTTTCAGAGATGGCAAATTGTTAATTGATTATTCTCTTGCCGAGATTAGAGAAAGGCTAAAGAATAGTTAACTTCGCCAAGTTTTTTAATCGATCGGTCTTTGGCTGGTCGATTAATTTTTTGAAAGATACCATGCAGAACAATTCCACATTTAACCATCAAGCCGATATTGTAAATAGTGCCATCAGATTTATAAACGCCTGGTTTAAACAATCGAAGGCCATTACAGACGAGCTGAATGATTTTTTCATTCTTCCAGGTAATAAAATTATTGGTAAGGATGTTATTATCGGGCGTTTGAAAGGTGTTTTCGGTCGGTCCGATGAATATGTTGGCGGCAGATACGATATCATCGATGTTAATTTTGAATTAATGAATGAGGGTAAAGGCATGGGCTTTGTTGAAGGGGTTGCAGGTTACAGAGATGTTATTCAAAAACAATCGAAAATTGTAAGCGGACCTTTTAAGCTGTATTTCGCGCTGTACAACGGTGGCTGGAAAATTGTAAATATCGAGTTTCCGGGGTTTAGTTATTGATTTAATCTTATTTAGGACCAGTTAAATTTCGCTTTTCATCGTTAATTGTCATTCTGAACGCAGTGAAGAATCTTTGACATGAAATTTCAGTCGTGCATTTTCCTACCAGTTGGGATAAGATGTAATAATATAAAATTGTATATTTGTACCAATATGGTACACTAAAATAAATTTATGTTAGTAGTAAGCAGCAGAGAATTTAGGGAAAAACAGGCTGAATATATGGATATGGCCGATAGTGGGGAACAGATTATTGTTCAAAGAGGCAAAAATAAAGCGTATTCAATAACACCAATTACCAACGATGACATTTATTTTTCAAAAGAGATGGTCGAAAAGATTGAAAAATCACTTTTGCAGGCAAAAAATGGAGAAGTTACTAAGGTCACAGGAAAAGATGCTTTAGTAGAGTTTCTTAAAGACTTATAATGTATAGTCTGGAGTTCACTTCCCAGGCAATAGAAGATCTTAAGTGGTTAAAGAAAACAGATTCAATTGCTTATAATAAGGTTCAAAAATTATTATTGGAGCTTATCGAGCATCCAACCACTGGAACCGGGAAGCCAGAATTGAAGAAATATAATTTATCTGGCTTATATTCTAGAAGGATATCGCAAAAGCATAGATTGGTTTATCAAATAAATGGCGAAACGATAAGTGTATTGGTTTTGTCGGCTGCTGGCCATTATGGTGACAAATGAGCCTGAATATTCCTATTGTTTAGCATCACTTCTTACCAAAACATAGTAACATTGATAATAATTACTAAGGAATATTATCCCCAATTCCATAATTTTTCTATCTTTGGTTTTTAATGAATTTCCTTTATCCGGGCTTTCTTTTTGCACTATTATCGGTTGCCATCCCGGTTATCATTCATTTATTCAATTTCAGGAAATTTAAAAAAGTCTATTTCTCTAACGTTCAGCTTTTAAAAGAAGTAGAGCAACAAAATTCTTCTAAAGAAAAACTTAAAAACCTGCTTGTTCTTATATCGCGGATTTTGGCGATCATCTTTTTGGTGCTGGCATTTGCTCAACCCTACATTCCGGCGCACAATCAAAAAAAGACTTCTTTAAAGAATATAGTAAGTATTTATATTGATAATTCTTACAGCATGGAAGCCGTTAATAAAGATGGCAATCTGCTCGACGAAGCCAAGCGCAGGGCAAAAGAACTGATTAAAGGTTTTGGTATGAACGATCGTTTTCAACTTTTAACGAACGATTTTGAAGGGAAGCACCAACGCTTATTGAACGAAGATGCATTTTTGAAAGCCCTTGATGATGTAAAAATCTCGGCTGCTAGTCGCAATCTCCAACAGATTTTAAACAGGCAGAACAATGTTTTAACCGGAGGCAAAAATAAATACAGCTTTCTAATTTCCGATTTTCAGAAAAATATTTCATCCATAAAAAAACTCGAAACCAAAGCTGATATCCAGTATTCATTTTTGAAATTGAATGCCAATACCTTACCCAACGTTGCGGTAGATAGCGTTTGGACACTTTCGCCCAATCACCAGCCCGGTGCAAATGAGCGTTTAGTGGTGCAGTTAAAAAATTATTCTGAAGAAGAAGCAAAAAATGTTCCTTTAAAACTCAGCATCAACAACCAGCAAAAAGGTTTGGGTGCTGTAACCATTCCAGGAGGAAAAACAGTTAAGGATACATTAAATTTTTCCGGACTGATAGCAGGCTGGCAAAAAGGCATGGTTACCATCAAAGATTTTCCGGTAACTTTTGATGATACACTATCTTTCAGTTTTAAAGTAGATCAAAATTTCCCGGTTTTAAGCATTAATGGTACTAACGCTGGTAATTATATTAAAGCATTATTCGCAGCCGATGCTTATTATAAACTTACCGAAAACACCGAGAGTAATATAAGATATAGCAATTTTGCCAATTATGGTTTGATTGTATTGAATGGATTGAAAAACCCTTCAACCGGTTTGGCACAACAACTTAAAAATTATCTCAATGCGGGTGGCACAGTAATGCTTTTTCCTGATCTAGATGCCGATATCCAGGGATACAACTCATTTTTAAGTGCATTATCGCTTCCAACAATCCAGTCGCTCAATACCACAGCTACAAAAGTTGACCAGATTGACCTTCAAAATCCAATTTTTAAGACTGTGTTTGAGGAAATCCCTAAAAATTTAGATCTTCCCTCAGTTTCACGTTATTATTCCTTTATAGAAAAAAATAGCTCCAATAAAGAGGATATCATGTCTTTACCTGGCAAGAAATCTTTTTTCTCTAAATACGGTGTAGGCAACGGCCAGGTATATTTATCTGCTTCTGGTTTAAATGCAAATGATGGTAATTTGGCCCGTCACCCGGTTTTTGTTCCGTTAATTTACCGTTTGGCACTGAGCGGAGGTAATGAAACTCCATTGTATTACAATCTGGGCAATGATAATGCATTAGCCAGTAGAAAGATTACTTTGGGTAAAAACCAGACTTTAAAAATCACTACTGACCATTTCGAAGCGATTCCTGAAATCCGTCAGGCCGATGGAAAAACATTGATTTACATTGCCGATCAGATAAAAAATGCTGGTTTTTACAACCTAAAACGCGCAGATTCATTGCTTGCTGTTTATAGTTTTAACAATAGCCGAACAGAATCTGATATGCACTATTTAAGCAAAACAGAACTTGAGCAATTAGCTGGTAGTAATCTGAAAATATTTGATGCCGATAAAGATCCCGTTAAATTAATTGCCGGCGACAATAAAATCGGGCAGACTTTATGGAAACTTTGTCTAATTTTGTCGCTGATTTTTATTGCAGCAGAAATTTTACTCATCCGATTTTTTAACAACACAAAAAAAACAATATGAATCTCCTGGTTAAAAATGTAACCGTTGCCGATCCACAAAGTAAATTTAACAATCAACAATGCGATGTTCGGGTAGAAAATGGTAAAATTAAAAACATAGGTAAATTAACTGCCGATAAAAATGAAACCGTTTTCGATGCCCAGGGTGCTTTTTTAACACCAGGATTTTTCGATTTAAACTGTGTAGCAGGCGATCCTGGTTTCGAAACGAAGGAAGATATTCAAACGCTAACTGCTACCGCAAAAGCAGGCGGTTTTACCGGATTGGCCTTATTGCCACAAACCAGCCCGGTTGTACAATCAAAGTCTCAGGTAGAATATATTATTAACAAGGCCAAAAATAATTTGGTTGATGTTTTGCCTGTTGGTGCCATTAGTCAGAACCGCGAAGCAAAAGAACTTGCTGAATTATTCGATATGCAACAAGCAGGCGCTGTAGCTTTCTCTGATGGAGATAAAGCTTTGCAGGATGATGGTTTTATGAGCCGCGCCTTGCAGTATGCAAAAGGTTTCGATGCGCTGTTAATGGTTTATCCCGAAAATAAATCTATCGCAGGTAAATCGCAGATTAATGAGAGCAAAAATTCTGTGCTGTTGGGGATGAAAGGTTTACCTGCACTGGCCGAAGAAATGCATATCGCACGCGATATCTTCCTGGCTTCTTACAACGAAACCAAAATCCACATCAGCAATATTTCAACTGCAGGGGCTGTGGCTTTGATCCGTAGGGCAAAGAAAGATGGTGTTCAGGTTTCATGCGATGTAACGGCACATCACCTGGTATTTACAGAAGAACTTTTAAGCGATTTTGATAGTAATTATAAGGTTAAGCCACCATTGCGCGGAAAAACTGATGTAAAAGCATTAATTGCCGGTTTAAAAGATGGAACCATTGATGCCATTACTTCTCAGCACCGTCCTGAAGAAATCGAATTTAAAAATGTAGAGTTCGAAATAGCCCACTACGGCATCATTGCTTTACAAACCGTATTGCCACTGTTATTAAAAGCCGGACTGGATGCCGCTTTAATTGCCGAGAAATTGGCCATTAATCCGCGTAAATTATTAAATTTAGCTGTTCCGGTAGTAGAAGAAGGATCAGAAGCCAACTTTACAGTTTTTAATACAACCGAAAAATGGTTGTATAATTCCGCCAGCAACCACTCAAAATCGGCAAATAGTCCGTTATTGGGTACCGAGCTAACCGGAAAGGTAACTTTGGTTTATAACAATAATCAGCACTGGGAGAATTAAGGTTGAAGGTTAGAAGGTTGAGGTCATAAGGTTCTTAACCATGTCTCAAAAGATATTAGTTCAAAAAAAATATTGATAAATTAACAGGTTATAAGAATTTAAAGACTAAAGAAATAAATTACAATTTTGTTGTTCAGGTCATACAATCTTATCATCCTAAAATCCTAAAAATCTTAATCATGGATAACAGAGTAAAAAAAGCACTAAGTGCAGCCATTAACAAGTATGCTGAGGTTTCAGCTACTAATGTAGAAGGTTTTGAAACGGAATTACTGGCTGCTTTTGAGCTGGATGTTAACTTTTTAGATAAAGCTACGGCTTTCGATGCGGTTTTCGATTCTCACCAGAAATTTGAAGAATTACGCGAAGTATTTTTTGATTTATTGATGGTGAATTTCTTTAGCAGTGACGTACAGAAACTGGAAGACGATTACTTAGAAAGTGAAGAATGGGCAAACATTGAAGAGGAAACCATTGATAGAGGAACTGAACTGTTAAACCTGTTGCTTTATATTAAAGAATGTAAAGATGAAGACCTGGATCCTGAATTGGGCGATTTCTTAAAAGAATTTTTATTGGTCGAAGATGATGAGTTTCAGGATGAATTTGAGATTTACGAAGAACTGATCAGCAACCAGCAACTGGCAGAAAGTAGTGTAGAGGAGATCTGTAAAACAGCCACTAATTTAAATATCAGCGAGGAAATGCAGGAATTATTTGTGCCGTTTATGGCTTTTTTCCTTGATGTTGAAGGAAGTGCAGAAACCACGAAAGAAATAATTCAATTTAGCAGTAACAAATCGTTTGATTCTGCTACTTATATATTAATTACAACAATTAATAACTAGACTATTTTATCATGGAACAACAAACGCTTCAAGAAGAAAAGAAACCAAAGGTTTATGAAGAGATTTTTAAATACGGATTGATACTGGGCATAGTATTTTTTGTTTTTGGATTAATATCCCTTTATTTAATGCAAAGCTCTGACTCATTTTTAATAATGACAATTGCTTATCCCGTTATTTTTCAACTTATCATACCATTGGTGTTTGTTATTTTTCTTTGTATAAGTCTTCGTAAACAGATTGGTGGTTATTGGACATTTAAACAGGCTTTGAAAAGTATCTTTCTTGTTTTTTTTATCGGTTGGTTGTTTTCGTTTGGCTTAAATCTAGCTTATACTAAATTGATTGATACTTCAATCATGGAAAAAACTCAAGATCATATGAAAGAAAGCTTTGTTGCTTTTATGAAGAAACAAAGTATGGAAGATGAGAAAATTGATAAAGAAGTAGCGAAGCTCGACGAACAGTTTGCTAAACAAAATGAGTTCTCTGCAAAAACAGCTTTCCGTAACATAACCATAGCGGTTTCAATTATATTTGTAATTGCATTAATATTTGCTGCGATATTTAAACGGGAAAGACCATTGAGATTAGAAGATTTTCCAACTCAGGCTTAATTTCTTTTATAAAATTTTGAACGTGCAGGTTTTATCATTTAATTTGGTAAGCTTGCGCGTTTTTTTGTTTTTCGCTACCTCGAATACATCACATCCCACTAACTTTGACTGATCCAAAAAAAAGTCGTCATCTCGACTGAAGCGCAGCGGAATGGAGAGATCTATAGAATTAGATTTCTCGACTACGTTGCACTCCGCTCGAAATGACGACATTGGGAGTATAGAGATTTACAATTTATTGCCGAAGGCAATTTAAAAAATGAAATAACTATCTTTGAACAAAATACTTGGTCAAAATTTAACTTATTGCCAAATGGAAAATAAGAATAATGTCGAATTAAGAGAAAAGATACGTTTAGGTCTTAGCTTAGCTTTCAAAAAACTGGTTGCTTACAAAGCGAAGAACGATGGTGTTTTAGTTTTTTCCAATCAGGGGAAAATTGTGAAAGTAAGAGCCAAAGACATAAAATTATAATATAAGATCAAAAATTTTGAACGTGCAGGTTTTATCATTTAATTTGATGAAATTTGCACGTTTTAATTTAAACAAACCTCGCAGGTTTCTAAAACCTGCGAGGTTTATGCTTAAAAAATGGATATATCAGTTGTAGTACCCTTATTTAATGAAGATGAATCTTTGCCGGAATTAACGGCCTGGATTGATAAAGTGATGATCGACAATAATTTCAGCTACGAGGTTATTTTGGTTGATGATGGTAGTACCGATAGGTCCTGGGAGGTAATTGAAGAATTAAGATCTCAAAATCCTGCCATAAAAGGCATTAAGTTTAGAAGGAATTACGGTAAATCTGCGGCATTGAACGTTGGTTTCGAAGCCACGCAAGGCAATGTAGTAATTACGATGGATGCCGATTTACAGGATAGTCCGGATGAAATTCCTGAATTGTACCGTCGTATTAAAGAAGAAAAGCTTGATATCATTTCAGGCTGGAAGAAAAAACGTTACGATCCGATTACCAAAACAATCCCGACCAAACTCTTCAACGCAGCTACCCGCAAAATGAGCGGTATAGAACTGAATGATTTTAACTGTGGCTTAAAAGCTTACCGTAGCGATGTAATCAAAACCATCGAGGTTTACGGCGAGATGCACCGGTATATCCCGGTAATTGCTAAATGGGCCGGATTTAGTAAAATAGCTGAGCAGGTGGTAGAACACCGTGCGCGTAAATATGGCACAACTAAATTTGGTTTCAGCAGGTTTATCAACGGCTTTTTAGATTTACTTTCTATTTTCTTTGTGGGTAAATTCGGCAAGCGCCCCATGCACTTTTTTGGTTCATTAGGTGTTTTAAGTTTCTTTATCGGTATCATCATGGCGCTGTACATTTTGTTCGAGAAGAAATATTTGATTTGGCAGGGCTTAGCTTATCGTGATGTAACCGACCAGCCATTGTTTTATTTATCGCTGGTTGCCATTGTGGTTGGATCGCAGATGTTCCTTGCAGGTTTTATTGCAGAGTTATTATCGCGTAACGCACCAGAAAGAAATCAATACCTAATAGAAAAAGAACTTAAGTAAATGTAAAATGTAAGATGGAATTGCCATCATACATATTACATCTTCCCTTTTCCCTTTTAAACATGTTTTTCTCCATCATCATTCCACTTTACAATCGTCCACAGGAAATTGACGAATTGTTAAACACCTTAACCAAACAGACTTATTTACAGTTTGAAGTTTTGGTTATTGAAGATGGTTCGAAAAACGATGCAAAGGCAATTGTGGCTTCTTATGCAGATAAACTGGATATTAAATATTACTTTAAAGAAAATGCCGGACAGGGTTTTGCCCGTAATTTCGGCTTCGAAAGGGCTACAGGCGATTACTTTGTAATTTTCGATTCCGACTGTTTAATTCCCTCAAACTACCTTGAAACGGTTAAGAACTATTTGTATGAGCATCATTTAGATGCCTATGGAGGTCCGGATGCGGCGCACGATAGTTTCACACCTGTGCAAAAAGCAATCAGCTATGCCATGACTTCGCCTTTCACCACAGGTGGTATCCGTGGAAACAAGCAGCATGTAGGGCAATTTCATCCACGCAGCTTTAATATGGGTGTTTCACGTCAGGCCTGGGAGAAAGTTGGGGGCTTTATTCTTACCCGATTGGGCGAAGATATTGAATACAGCATCCGTATTCACGAAAGCGGTTTTAAAATTGGGTTGATTGCAGATGCAAAGGTTTACCATAAACGCCGGACAAGCTTCAGTCAGTTTTACAAGCAATTACACTTTTTCGGCAGGGCCAGAATTAATATTTATAAACACTTTCCAAAAGAGTTGAAATTGATTCATTTTTTCCCGGCAGTAGCAACCGTTGGTATGATAACAACATTGCTATTGAACATCTTTTATCCGCCTTTGGCGTATATTTTCGATTTTCTCGTACTATTGTACTTTTTGTTAATATTTTTTCACTCCTGGTCAGTAAATAAATCTTTAAAAGTTGCATTTTTGAGCATTATATCTTCATTCATCCAATTAACCGCTTATGGTTTAGGATTTATACAGGATTTATTTAAACGTGTGGTATTCAAACAACAATGATCAATTATTTAAAAGAAAGTACGTTTGCCGTTAACGATGTAATGCAAAAAGCATGGGGCATTACTAAGAAACATTATCTATCGATTGCTACATTATGTTTTTTAATGTTTATTACCGCTAGTGCATCAAGTTTGATGGCCTTTTTTATTAAGGATGTAAGCAAAGCTTTAAGCATTATCATGGTGATTATTTTCGTTTTGCTCTATTTTACCATTAATCTTTCACTATTTAAGTATATTTTTCATTTAATGGATGATGAAGAAAATGATGTGAAAATTGTGGATACCCTCCCAACCAGGCAGCAAATCATCAGGTTTTTGGTTGCTACGCTATATTTCGTAGGCTGCATTTTGGGTGTTTACCTGGTGGTGATCTTAGTTGCCTTTCCTTTTATTTATACTGGAATTAATGTGTCAGTTGTTAAAAATGTAGCCATTTCAGTAGGCATTATTGCCATCTTTATTACCTGGTTAAGAATTTCATTCTTTCCGTTTTTTATTATTGATAAAGGAGCAACGCCTTTCGATTCGATTAAATTAAGTTTGGCTACTACTAAAGGAAATTTTACTAAGATTTTATTGTTATTGGTTGTTTTAGGAGGAGGATATCTTATTTATCTGTTATTAAATTACCTGCAATGGCCGTTAATTGCTTTCATTGTAAATATTTTAAGTTCATTTATCATTGTTCCGCTTTCGAGTGTAGCTTTAACCGTTGCATACCGTAAAATTTCGAGCGAGTATAAAGGCGATGAACATCCGGATATTTTACATAATATCGTTTAACCCCGGATATTCGCCATTAAGTCATTCTATCATTGCAAAATTCAATTATTAAACATGGGATTAAAAGCAGCATTAAGTAAACCCTTTGCGGCATTTGCAGTTTGGCAGATCAACAAATGGAAAAATAATGCCGTTGATGCACAAAATAAGACCCTGAAAAAACTTATTGATGAAGCTAAATATACTGCATTTGGAAAGGATCATCATTTCGCTGAGATTAAAACCTATGCTGATTTTAAAAAATATGTTCCTGTTCAGGATTACGAAGGCTTAAAGCCTTATATAGATCGTGTTGTAGCAGGAGAAGCCGATGTAATTTGGAAAGGTAAACCGCTTTATTTTGCCAAAACCTCAGGCACCACTTCAGGTGTAAAATATATTCCACTTTCGAAAGAATCGATGCCAGAGCACATCAAAGCTGCCCGTAATGCCATTTTAACTTACATTAATGAAACGGGCAAGGCTGATTTTGTAAATGGAAAAATGATCTTTCTTCAGGGGAGTCCGGTTTTAAATGTGAAAAATGGGATCAATGTTGGACGTTTATCAGGCATTGTGGCCCATCATGTACCAGCCTATCTGCAAAAGAACCGTTTGCCTTCTTACGAAACCAATATTATAGAAGATTGGGAACAGAAAGTGGATGCCATTGTGGAGGAAACCATTAATGAGAACATGACTTTAATTTCTGGGATTCCACCCTGGGTACAGATGTATTTTGATAAATTGTCTGAGAAATCTGGAGGGAAGAAAATTGCTGAAATCTTCAGGAATTTTAGCCTGTTTATTTATGGTGGGGTAAATTTCGAGCCTTATCGCGCAAAGATTGAACAGAGCATCGGAAAAAAAATTGATGCCATTGAAACCTATCCAGCTTCAGAAGGATTTATTGCCTATCAGGATTCGCAAAAAGATAAAGGATTATTGTTACTGGCCGATGCAGGAATTTTCTACGAATTTGTTCCGGCTGATGAATATTACAACGATAAGCCAACGAGGTTATCACTTGGCGAGGTTGAGCTGGATACGAATTATGCGCTGATTTTAAATACCAATGCAGGTTTATGGGGATATAGTATTGGAGATACGGTGAAGTTTGTTTCGAAAAATCCATATAAAATTGTAGTTACCGGGCGGATTAAACATTTCATTTCGGCATTTGGCGAACATGTAATTGGAGAAGAGGTAGAACAGGCCATTTTAAGTGTGGCCAATGCAGAACAGGTAGAAATTACAGAATTTACGGTTGCACCTCAGGTTAATCCGGAAACTGGTCAATTGCCTTATCATGAGTGGTTTGTAGAATTTTCATCTGCACCAAAAGATCTGGCTGCTTTTAGCAAAAAGGTTGATGATGCTTTACAAAAGAAAAATATTTATTACTTTGACCTAATTGAAGGAAACATCCTTCAGCCATTGATTATACGTACTTTGCAAAAAGATGCCTTTGTAAACTATATGAAAAGTGAAGGAAAGTTAGGTGGGCAGAATAAAGTACCGCGGTTGAGTAATGATCGGAAACTGGCGGATGCTTTAGTGGTATATATTGTTTGATTGCTACATTGTTGAATTGTTAATACTGGCGCCTTAACCATGGCGGTAGAATATTGTTGGATTGTTTAGCATTGTGCAGATGAAAATTGCTAAATTGTTGTTAATGATTAACGTTCAACGATATGGAAAAGAATTATTTACAGTTAAATCAGATAACTGCTTATACAAAATCGTTTCATCTTAGCAATTTTGTATGGGATTTGGTATCTGGTTGGGATAGCTTTGCAAAGTATACCATCGGGCAACAGTTTGTTGATGCTGTTGATTCTATTTCAGCTAATATTGCTGAAGGCTTTGGTCGTTATCATAAGAAAGATAAGATCAAGTTTTATTATTATAGCTTTGGTTCGGTTAAGGAATGTTTAGACTGGAACGAAAAAGCAAGAGTTCGAAAGTTGGTAAATGAGGAGACGTATTCAAAGATTTTTGCAACTTTGGAAACTTTGCCGAAAGAAATTCATCAACTGATAAAATTTACAAACGAAAAATTGAAAATTTAATCGAATGCAATTAAAACAATTAAATTTTTAATACGAGAGAAAGAAAACAATTGAACAATATAACAATACAGCAATCTGTAAAAAGAATAACCATATTAGGTTCTACAGGGAGCATAGGTACACAAGCACTTGAAGTGGTTAGGGATCATCCTACAGTTTTTAAAGTTGCCGTATTATCCGCACTGAAGAATGCAGCATTACTTATTCAACAAGCAAAGGAATTTAAGCCAGCTATTGTTGTAATCTGTGATGAAAGCAAATACAGCGAAGTTAAGGATGCTTTGTTTGGCCTTAATATTAAAGTTTTGGCTGGCGAAGCAGCTTTATCAGAAGTTGCGGCTTACGCTGATAGCGATGTAGTGCTTACTGCATTAATGGGCTCCGTAGGGTTAAAACCAACCATTGCTGCCATAAAAGCTGGTAAAAACATTGCTTTGGCTAACAAAGAAACTTTAGTGGTTGCCGGCGAACTGATTACACAATTGGCAACTGAACACCGGGTTAAAGTTTTACCTGTTGATTCTGAGCATTCGGCCATATTCCAGTGTTTAGTGGGTGAGGAGCAAAATGAGATTGAGAAAATTTATTTAACGGCATCAGGCGGACCATTCTTAGGCAAAACAAAAGACTTCTTAGCGACCGTAAAAAAGGAGCAGGCTTTAAAACATCCCAATTGGGTGATGGGGGCAAAAATCACGATCGATTCTGCATCTCTAATGAATAAGGGTTTAGAGGTAATTGAGGCAAAATGGTTGTTTAACCTCGATGTAGACCAGATTGATGTTATCGTACATCCACAATCTATCATCCATTCCATCGTTCAGTTTACTGATGGCTCTATGAAGGCACAGATGGGCGTTCCCGATATGAAACTGCCTATTCAGTATGCTTTAAATTATCCCGATAGGCTAAAAAACAATTTTAAGCGTTTTAACTTCTTAGATTATCCAAGTTTTAGCTTTCAGAAAGCCGATACGGAAACATTCAGGAATTTAGACCTGGCATTTACTGCTTTACGAAAAGGAGGGAATATGCCATGTATTTTGAATGCCGCAAATGAAATTGTTGTAGAAGCATTTTTGACGGATAAAATTGGTTTTCTGCAAATGAGCGAGGTTATTGAAAGATGTATGGAAGAAATCAGTTTTGTTGAAAAACCGCAATTGAGTGATTATTTAGAAACTGACAAACATAGCCGTATCTTAGCCGGCGAATTAGTAACAAAAAGTATAGTTTAACATCTAACATAAAATTTTATAAGAGAATATGAATGGATTGATTATGGCGGGGCAGCTGCTGCTCGGATTGTCTTTATTGGTAATATTACACGAATTAGGGCATTTCCTGGCAGCCAGAGCATTTGGTATTAAAGTAGAAAAGTTTTATTTATTTTTTGATGCCTGGGGGTTCAAACTTTTTAGTTTCAAAAAGGGTGATGTTGAATATGGAGTGGGATGGTTGCCACTTGGGGGTTATGTAAAAATTGCCGGAATGATTGATGAGAGTATGGATACTGAGCAAATGGCCCAGCCAGCTCAACCCTGGGAATTCCGTTCTAAACCAGCCTGGCAACGTTTAATCGTAATGCTTGGCGGTATTATCGTAAACGTAATTGTAGGTGTTTTTATCTTCTGGATGTTAACCTTCAATATCGGGCAGAATTATACCGTTAACAGTAAACTAAACGATGGCATTTCTGTAGGTGCGATCGGTAAAGAAATCGGTTTGAAAAATGGAGATAAAATTTTGGCCATCAATGGCAACAAATTAATTCGTTTTGAAGATGCGATATCAAGCAAAGTGTTGTTTGATGGTGCACAATTAACTATTTTAAGAGAGAATAAAGCCCTTTATATTTCTGTTCCGGATACTATTTTAAACAAAATATCAAAAAACGATAAAGAGAATTTTATTTCGCCACGGTATGTCATGGAGCGTGTAGATAAGGTGAGCGCACCCGATGAAAAAGCAGATAAGCCATCATTTTTTGATAAGCTATTTGGCAGAAAGTTTGAGAAACCATTATATCCTGCTTATGCTGCCGGTATTAAACCGGGCGATAGTATTTTATCGGTTAATGGAAAACAGATCACCTTTTTCGATCAGTTTAAAGAAGAGGTGTCTACAAATAAGCTAAAACCCATTACCATTAAAGCATTGCGCAAGGGAAAAGAAGTAACATTCAATCTTAAAGTAAGTAAAGACGGAACAATTGGAATTGGTCCTAACCTGAAAATGCCTGAGACTGCACATGTAGATTTTGGCTTTATAGAGTCGTTACCAGTTGGTGCGAACATGGCATGGAGCACTTTTGTAGATAATGCGAAAGGCATTGGTAAAATGATCACGGGAAAGTTAAGTGCACGTAACATCAGCAGTCCGATTGGAATTGCGAAGGTGTATGGAAGTACTTTCGACTGGGTTAAATTCTGGACTTTAACCGGGTTAATTTCGATGGCATTGGCATTTATGAATTTATTGCCTATCCCAGGCTTAGATGGAGGCCACGTCGTATTTCTTTTGATTGAAATGGTGCAACGCAAGCCGGTAAGCGAAAAAGTACTGGAAAAAGCGCAGATTGTTGGTTTTGTAATTCTGATCTGTTTAATGGTGTTTGCTTTTGGTAATGATATTCTAAAATCCTTCGGTAAGTAAAACCAAATCTATATCATTGCCGCAGATGCGCAGATTTGACCAGTCGATCTGTACATCTGCGGCTTTTTAATTTAATACATAGTATGAGCGAAGCAAAACCAGATACTAATTATTTCGATTTTTACGAGTTACCGATCCAGTTTAATCCGGACCAAAATGCGGTAAAAACAAAGTTTTATGCTTTAAGCAAACAGTTTCACCCCGATTTTTATGCCAATGAAAGCGAAGAGAAGCAGCAGGAAGTGCTAGACCTGTCAACATTGAACAATAAGGCTTACCAGACACTGAGCAATGCTAAAAAACGCTTAAAATACGTGCTCGAGTTGAAAGGGATAGTAGAAACAGAAGAGGGTTATCAACTGCCACAATCTTTTCTAATGGAAATGATGGATGTAAATGAGGCTTTAATGGATCTGGAGTTTGAGCCTGATGCCGAAAAGCTAGCGCAGGTAAAAGGAGATGTTGATGCCATAGAAAAAGGCTTGGCTAACGAATTGAATGATTTGATAGCTCGTTTTGATAGCAACCCAACAGCATCCGATGCACTACTGCCTTCGATTAAGGATAATTTTTACCGACAGAAATACGTTGATCGGATCAGGGAACGCTTGCCGAAATAGATGGAAGATTCCGAAGGTGGGAGTGCGATGTCTGAGGATAGTGGTATAAAAGAGCTAGCGCCCAACTCTGCGCAATTGCGCCTTTTCCTTGTGTCCTTTGCGGTTAAAAGATGGGAAGCCTTAAACATTTCGTCTTTAACCTTTTTAAAACACCTAATTGTAAAATCATTTTTTAGTTTTTGCCAGGCAAAAGCTTTGTTTTACTTTCGGAACAAACAATCAGATTTATGAATAGCTCCCTTTCTATTTTTCGTAAAGTAGCCGTAGCAGAAGGCATATCCTACCTGCTTTTGTTATTTGTAGCCATGCCCTTAAAGTATTTTGCAGACCTTCCTCTGTATGTAAAATATACCGGCTGGGCCCACGGATTATTATTTGTACTATACGCAGCTACCTTAGTTTTGGCCTGGCAAGAGCAAAAATGGAAGTTTGGTAAAGCAGTTCTCATCTTTTTGGCATCACTTTTACCATTTATGCCCTTTGTGGTAGATCGCAAATTGAAAGATGAAAGACCAAAATAATTGCTTTTCAGCAAGTTAAAATTAATTGAAAATAATTTTGTGAATTAAGGTTTCATTATCTACATTTGCAACCCCGTCTAAGACGAATGCCCAGCTGGCGGAATTGGTAGACGCGCTGGTCTCAAACACCTGTGGGAAACCGTGCCGGTTCGACTCCGGCGCTGGGTACTAACCGGGCTCAAGCCCGAAACCTTAAAGGGTTGCTCGTTAAAAAGCAGCCCTTTTTGCTTGACTTTCAGTATGTTATCATTGAAAGTTGGGTCAATAAAAGCGGTTCTAAACATATCGTCACCCCATACCAGATTATCTTTGCCCCCCCTCATCAGGGTATGCTTCTGTGTAATGTTACCTTTTTGATAAATCTCATACAGGTTAGTTAAGTTTGGTGAAATTCGGTCAATAAGCTCATCCTCGTTTCGGATCTTGGATGGTTGGTTTCCGCTTAATGAATACTCAAGAGTTGCCTTTTCCTCTTTGTATTTTTGAAACCAGGTTTGATAGGTCGAGCTCTCTATCTCATTATTCATCAATCGTTCTTCGAGCTTGAAAATCTTTTCGTTTAGCTCGTGAAGCTTTCTGACTTTATTTTGATGTTGTTCTTTCTTTAGTTTCTGAGACTCTATCAATAATGCCTTCGTTGTTTCCTCCACAAACTGGACTTGATGGGTAGAGAAGCTTAGGCCTTTTAGCACAGCTTCAATAGCATCATGCAACTTGTTTCCGGCTAGGTTATAATTCGTGTGCTCCGTACAGCGATAATATAAGTAATAGCTTTTACGGCCCTTAGTATATCCAGCTGTCATTCCCTTTCCACACCAACATTTAAGGATACCCCTCAATGGAAAATCCTCCGCTGGTTAGCACGGCAATTAACGATAAAATGAAATCTGGTTCCATCTAATTAAAATAGCTAGTTTAGAAAATATGCATCGCCTTAATTCTTCAAAAATCGGCGACCTTTTCAATCTAGATATAATTTGCCTTCGTTCTTTATGCTGACTGATTTAGTTTATAGACATTCCTGCGTTGCCTTGTTTGCGTTTTGAAAGCCAAACAGGAAAACCAATGCCTATTTCCTATGCTGAGGACCCCGTATCTATAGGTGATCATATAAGAAAGAAAAGATTGGAACTAAAGTTACGTCAAATAGACGTGGCAGGAAGAAACTACAGGCTAAAGGGTTGTCAAACAACAGGATTGCAAAAGCCTTATAGCACATTGTCTGAAGCACTGACCTATTATAATATACAGGTAGGAAAAAAGGCACGCCAAACAAAACTTCCACAGCATGCAGGTTCCTTCTTTAAACCATCAGCGGCTGTAATGGCATTTTTGGCTCCTGAAACTAAACTTAGCAATGCACAAAAGAAGCTAATATCCAAATTGTGCCAGTCATCAACTGAATTAAAGCGCAACATGGCCTTGGTAAAGAAATTCCGAAGATTGATTGTAACATTCCATATTGTGTCGTATCTAACCCGGCATAAAAATAAGGCAATTGTATCAGTCAGTTAGTATAACAATGTTTGAGGAAATATATAGTCGCTACGCTTCGCAAATATTCCGGGTGTGTCTCGGGTATACAAATGATGCTGATCAGGCTAAAGATTTGGTACAGGAGACTTTTATTTCCGTGTGGAAAAATCTACCTAGCTTCCGTTACGATTCAGAGATCAGTACCTGGATATTCAGAATCGCTACCAATAATTGCCTTCGTGCCTTGGAAGTTTCGAAGCGGATGCCTACTGCTGAACTGCCTTATAATTTAGCAGAAACATTGGAGGAGTCACCAGAGGAAAAACTTAAACTGTTATACAGGTGTATTTCGGAACTGGAAGAAACAGACCGTATTATCATCTCTCTGGAATTGGAGGGTTTGCCACAGACAGGAATTGCTGCCGTTGTAGGCCTGAGCCACGGAAATGTAAGAGTAAAAATTCATAGGATAAAAGAAAAGTTAACTCAAAAATTTCATGAATATGGACAATTTAGATGATTTGAAAACTGTGTGGCACACCGCAAAAACGGATAAATTACCTACTTCAAAGGAAATGCTAAAATTAATTGGCACTTTTCGGAATCAGAAGTTGAGGAATAAGTGGTTAATGATTATTTCATGTTTACTATTCTCAAGCTTAATAATTGCTGAACTATTTTTTGTCAGTTTTAAGGAGATTACGACTTATATTGGTGGTGGATTAATGGTTATTTCAGGACTTTTGGTAGCTGCCACGAATATAAGATCCATCAAACGGTTTAAACACCTTGATAACTGTAGTAATCTGGAATTTATTGAGTTCATTGAGCAAACCCGTCAGAACCAGATTTATTATTATAAGAAAACAATGGTTAGAGTAGTTTTGCTGTGCTCGGTTGGCTGGCTGATGTACTTATACGAGTTTATTTCAAAGTATCCTATTTGGCTTTTTGCTATATATAGTATAGCGATTATCTATCTGGCTTTTTTATGGTTTATAATACGCCCACGGTCGTTTAATAAAGATGCTGCTAAGTTAGTGGCCACTCGTGAAAAAATGGAAACTATATTACAACAACTTAAAAATAAATAAATATGAAACGTAACACTATTCCCAAATCTGCAATGGTTTATCTTATCATAGGTTTAATGTTCACAAGCCTTATTCCAATCATCAGCCGATATTATCCAATACCTGATCTATATAAAGGATTTATCACGGGCTTAGGACTCATGATTGAGGTTATTGGAATAATTAAACTTCAGCGCTATAAGAAAGATCGTATTTGCTTAGCATCTAATACTAAAGATTCTTAATAAGATTTCTTTAAATAAATAGTGAGGTAGACTATATCAATATCGCCTCTTATTTAAGACCTTAAAGTTAGTCAACGATATTATTAGCTTTTGCTGAATAAGAATGCCTTTAGAATTTATAGCTAAAAGAAAAATAACGATCTGGATTGATTCCTTTGTTTTTTGAGACAAGATTATATAATTGCTATCCCAAATAGCCTATTATTTAAAACCACCGTGGCTGTTGCATAAGGGGGATGTTCATTATACAACTTCTTAAAATATGTTTTTTTATGAATGATTATGATAAACTCATTCCATTGTTCAAATCAGATTTTTAGTTTTTGATAATTTGCGTTACATATAAACGAAGGTATTCGTGTAAACTATTTTCATTATTCCACCGTTTTAATAATCACTTAATTTAAATCTGAAGTTAACATTACGACAAAATAGATGGTATTGGATATATTTGCATTTTAAAGGTCTTAACGCATAAATTTAAATACCACATATTCTACAATATGAAATCATTCTACTGTTCTTTTATTTTTCTCTTATTTTCTTTTTATGTTCAAGGCCAAGAAGACAATCGCTTTACTACCGGATTTTCGGAAACAATATCTTCTAAAATATTAGGGGAAAATCGTGAAATCTTAATACACATTCCTAAAAGTAACGGAGGAAATAAAATAAAAGACAGAGGTAATTACCCCGTGATATATTTGTTGGATGGAGCTGAAAATTTCAACAGTGTTGTAAGTATTACCGAGCACATGGAAGAATCAAGCCTCTGTCCTCCGATGATTGTAATTGGAATCGTGAATTCAAATAGAATGAGCGATTTAACAACTGGTACCGATAAAGATATGCCTAAGCAATTTCTTGGTAATGGTGAAAAGTTCATGTCTTTTGTCGAGAAAGAACTTATTCCTCATATCAATTCAAATTATCCAACTACAACATATAAAACATTTATTGGCCATTCAGTGGGAGGCTTAACGGTAATCAATACGTTACTTCATAACCCTGATCTATTTAATTCATATGTTTGCCTTGATGGAGCGTTGTGGTGGAATAATGCTAAAATTGTAAAAGAAGCGACAACAAATTTAACCACTAATAATTACCAAGGAAAAACGTTGTTTATGGCTATGGCCAATCGTTTGGAAAGAGGGATTGATACGCTAAGTGTACAAAAAGACACAAGCGAGAATACAGATCTTATTCGTGCCAATTTAAAATTCATTAAAGAACTTCAAAAAGCTCAAAGGAACCAGTTGCGATACAGGTACAAATTTTATGAAGATGACAACCATCCTTCGGTTAGATTGATTGGAGAATATGATGCGCTTCGATTTATCTTTGACTTTTACAAGCTCAAGATTTACGACAGTGAATTAGAAAATCCAAATTTTAGATTAGATTCTTTATTAGTTACGCATTATAGCAAAGTTTCCAAGCAAATGGGTTATGTTGTGAAACCCGCTGAAAGCCAGGTCAATAATTTTGGATACCAGATGATGGCTGGTAAACAATTTAAGAAAGCGGAGTCTTTATTTAAACTCAATATTATCAACAATCCTAACAGTGGTAATTGTTACGATTCTATTGGTGATTTCTATCTTGGAACCGGAAATAAAGCAAAAGCGATCGAATCTTTCAAAAAGGCTTTAACGCTAAAAGATATTCCCGAAAGCAAAGCAAAACTTGAAAAATTATTGAATAACGAGAATTAAATAAAATAACAGGGTCAATTAAAAAGTTGACCCTGTTATTTCGGTACTCTTCTGAAGCTCTTAAAGTAATAGGATAGATAAAAACATGCTTGTAATCGTCATCGAAATTGATTTGGCAAGAAGAAACAAGTATCTATCATTAACCCTCATTATTTGATAATCAAGTTGGCTTTAAAATATTAGGGTTATATTCTTTATATGACATCTTGAAACATATTTTTTATGACTGATTATCATGAACTCATTCCATTATTCAAATCAGAATTTTAATTTTTGATAATGAGTTTCTGATAATTTGCGTTACACAAAAACGAGGGATTAAATTTAATCCGAAAATCCTAATCAGAAATCTTAGCTATACATTTGAAATAGCTAAGGTTTTCTGAATAATCTTATTAATTTCGATGTTAGTTTTTTATATATTAAATATAGGAATATGGGCGATTTTCGCTAGATCTATCATAAATTGGTTCGACCTTAGTACGTCTGGGGGTACAAATCCCTCTCTAAAACTTTTAGAGAGGGATTTTTGGTTTTTAAATATCTTGTAATATGCTTATTTGGCTTGGAAACGGGGATCAAGCAAAAAAGTGGGGGTGTTGAGAAGTTTATTTAATTTTTTACGACATTATTATTTTGGACAGCTCATTTGGAACCGTCAAACGTCAGATTTTGTAAGTGTTTGTATCGTGCTGATGCGTTAATTTTTTTAAGGAAGTTGTATTTAAATTTTAACCTTGTAACTTGTATGCGCTTAACTTAATGCCTGACATATGAAAGATCTCGGACACGGCTTCACGCTTGTAGACAGAAGCATTTATCTGTATGATTCGGAAAAATTTACCAGCCTCAAAAAGACAATCGATTACGATTCGTTTGAGATGGTAGAAGCTTTTGAGGACAAGACTTTTTACTTCAGGGATAAAAATAGGGTGTATGTTACCAGCTATATGTGCAACGCTTCTGTTATTGAGGGAGCAAAGCCTGAAATATTTAAAGTTATAAATGCCGAAGATGGCATTGGTTATGACGGGAACAATTATTATTGGTACGACCGGTGCCTGCCATATGATTACAGCAAGGCAGAAAAATATAATGAGTATTATCTGCGGGCAGGTAATAAAGTTTATTTTCTTAAAGATGTTGTGGAAGGAGCTGATACAAAGACCTTCAGCATTATCTGGCAAAATATTGCCCGGGATAGGGAAAGCCTGTTTTTTAGGGGCAGGAATGTACCTGATGTGGATGTTGACACTTTTAAGAAAGTGCCTGGCTGTTTTGATGCTGATCATCTTGACCAAAGCCACACTTATTATGCAGCCGACCGGAATAATGTTTATTTTGTGAATACCGTAGGCAAAGCCCTGAAGAGGCTGTCCGGTGTAGAGCCTTCGGACTTTTCGGTAAAGATTGTCGATAACAGGCTTTACGGGATAAGAGGTAAGGATATTTGCTTTTTTGGCATTAAAAAGAAAGGCTTAGTGCTAGGATAATGATGTTTTTATGAGGGGTAAGCATAACAAAGCATGTCAGGAAATTAAGAGTGAACTACAAACAAAACATTTTGACTTATAATGGGGTGGTTAGGCTAGAAGAGTCATAATCTTTTACCCTTTGACAATGAAAGGCGACGTATAATATAATTTAATTGTGGATCTACTCCATTTGCAATATCACTTACCTTGGTTTTGACTGTTATCTCGGGTTTTATGCCTTCATCTTTTCTTTGTTTAGTGGGCGATTGATAGATTATTGGAATATCTACTTCAATACCAGAAGATGGTAGATACAAGAAAAAAAATTGCCCTCCATTGATTCCTTGTTTAGTTCCTCCGGTAGCCTCGCCAACCAACTTCGCATATTTGTTTTCCTGTAAAATATCTGCCATAAAAAAAGAGCTCGAACTGTTAGTTGCATTTATTAATAGATATACCTGACCAGCAAAATGGTTTTGATTTGGTATAATGGATTCGGTTGAACCAGTGTTTTTTTTGTAGTACAAGCTTGCTTTGGTTCTATTATAATCAGAAGCTAGTTTAGGCCTTTTAAAAGACGGATCCCAAGTTTGCAGGTATGGCATTAAGCTATCTGAAACTTTCAGGAACCTAAAATAACGCCTTATTGTATGATGAGCGGGATGGGTTATTAGATAGCTAATCACCTTATTGCGCACATCATCGTCCCCGCCTTCATTATCTCTAATGTCTACAATTAATTTGGATGCTCTTATATTTTTCAATTTAATAAAAATGCTATCCAGACAGTATTCATAATTTTTACCCCATCCCTTAGTTGTGAAGTCGCGAATTTTCAAATAGCCACATTGCGGTGAGAGCACCGAAAAGCTAGCCGTTGGTTGCATGGATTCTGTTTCAAAACGAGCCTGGTATCTTTCTTGCCTCACTTGTTTACTAATCATGTGTAAAGAATACTTAATCACTTCATCCTTGTTAAAAGGTTTCACCGCCACTTCATCATAGTCAGACGATGAATGCTTAGCAAAGAACAGTGGGAAATAAATATCGAATAATGCGTATCTATCTTTATTAGCAAAATAGGGAGATATGCCAATATTATCCAGTTTTTTGTTCAATCCGTGCTTTCCATCTGAACGGCTAACGGTTAACAATGAATCAATAATTTCTGCGGTTGGTCGGCCATTTATGCTAATTACCTCATCCCCGGCCTTTATCTTGCCATGTTCTGATAGATTGTGAGTCACGATTATTTTTTTATTGATGACTTTAAAGAGTAGGGGTATTACAAGTTCAGAGTTTAACTGGGAGGATAGAGCCTTTTTTTGGTTATATGGATTCAAATAAGTATGACCACACTTCAGTTTGGCAGTCAGTTGAGAAAGTTTTATATAGTATTCGTTGACACTGAGTGGCTTGTTAGTTTGTATTTTAATTTCTTTAAAATATCGATCCAGTTGTAATTTCTTAAGGTAGCGGTAAGTTCCAGGATGAAGTGATGTGAGCGCAGAGTTTAATATTGCTAAGTCCGAATGCATTTGACTTATGGTAAGCAGCATCTGCTTTTCCTGGCTGTATGATATAGTTGTCCACATCAGACATAGGATAAGTGTATACGTTTTAATCATAGAAGCAAAAGTTGTTTAAAAAGCTTGACTCATCGCTTCAAATCATATATTGATACTAATTAACTAAGGTTTTTCCAGGCTTTTAATATATTCCAGGGGTGTTTTTCCCATTTGTTTTTTGAAGGCACGGTTAAATGTCGCCTTGGAATTAAATCCACTATCCAATGCAATCCCCAGTAGTGTGATTTTTTTGTGCTCCTGGTCGTCAATCTTAGAGAGAACTTCTTTTATCCGATACCCGTTTATAAAATCATTGAAGTTAAGGTTATAGCCCGTATTGATCACCCTGGAAAGAATACCGGAATTCAACGTCATCATGGATGCAAGCTGATTTAAAGTGAGTTCTGATATCAGGTAGGGCTTCTGCTGATCCAGCAACTTGGTGAGTTCGCTCATACGTACAGGTAAATCTAAAAACACCTTGGGCTCATATGACTGATCATCGTCAATCTTTGCTCTTTGGGTAAAATACAAAGCTGGTTTAGTTGCTACCTGAAACATGTAACCTTTTATTCCCAGATAGTAGACCAATACCCCTAAGAACATATAACTGTACCAATCTGCCTTGTAAGATAGAGGAGTAACCCAATTTATCAATTGATATATAAACATCAAAACCAGCCCTGTACCTAATGCCAAAAGTATATTCCTAAGCCAAACAAAATCCAGGTTTTCCAATGAAGAAAGGTTTTGAACTGCGTATTGCTTATACGCGTAGAAAGATTTGAAGGTTAGTAATAGATAATATACAAACGAGCCGTAGCTTATTAGATTAAAAAGCATCGTTTTGTCAATCTCAGCCAATGGTCCCTTGGTACCGAATTGAGTATAGAGGTTTTTTGGAAATGGGAAATACAGGATATAATCTATTGATAATTTACCAAGAATAACTGCCGCCCAGATTATAGGGAGCCAGATATGATTGGCATGTTTCTTTTTAAACTTAAAATTTTGGTTGGTAGCAGATAAAAAATAAAAGTAAATCAATGGGCCTATTAGACAGATTGTATTAAAAGGGAAATAGAACATGAAACTGGTATAGGTATCATGCGAATCGTACCAACCAGCAAAACCAAGCATCCAAAAAGCTATCTTTATGCCTATCATCAAAAGGATAATGCCCAAAAGTAGATTGGATATCTTGAATTTATCTCCCGTTTTACAAATCAACAGTATTCCGAACAAAACAGCTTGCGAAAAGGGCAATAACAAAAATGCGCTGTAGATGTTGAATTCAAATGCCATCATAAACTTTCTCTTGTAAAGATATATATATGAAACTGATCTTTAAAAAGTGTAAACGTATTTATTCTTTTCCTCATTATTTGATAATCAATTAGGTCTGAAGATCTCAGGGGTATATCCCTTATATGACTTCTTAAAGCATATTTTTTATAACTGATTATCATAAACCCATTCCATTATTGAAATCTGAATTTTACTTTTTGATAATGAATCTTTGATAATTTGCGCTATATCAAAAACGAAGGATTGAATGTAATCCAAAACTCTAATCAGAAATCTTAGTTATATCATTTGAAATAGCTCAAAAATGGTTATCTCAGATCATTAGTTTGATATGAAACTGGCAAGGCGCTAACAATATACCAGCGCCTTTTAACATTAGTGTTTATCTATTTTATAGAATTCGATCTTTTTCATCAATGGCCAGATCATTGATGCTTGCGAACCGTTTCTCCATTAGCCCGTATTTATCAAATTCCCAAAGCTCATTACCAAAGCTGCGGAACCATTGCCCTTGATGGTTATGCCATTCATATTCAAAGCGAACTGCTATACGGTTATCAGTAAATGCCCAAAGTTCTTTTTTAAGCTTGTAGTCAAGTTCATTCTCCCATTTGTTTGCTAAAAATACTTTGACTTCTTCGCGGCCCGAGATAAATTCCGACCGATTGCGCCATTCTGTATTAAGGGTATAGGCCATGCATACTACTTCAGGATTGCGGCTATTCCATGCGTGCTCTGCAAGCATAACTTTCTTCACCGCGGAATCGTAGTTAAACGGTGGTACTGGGTTTTTAATTTCCATCAATCATTTGATTTATTTGTTATTTGAAAAAAGAGGCTGTCTCATAAATATGAATGTCATCCTGAGGAGTAATTATTTCATAAAATCAATATAAAAGACAGATTAGGCTGCGCGAGATCGTCATTCCCAACTCGATTGGGAATCGTAATGCAAGCGCTTTAAGATTCCCGCATGCGCGGGAATGACGGCCGTGCTAATGGATTCTGTCTATGGTACCGTGTCCAAGGACTTGTTGAAACTACCTTAAGGGAGCGTTTCGATGCTTCGGCAAGCTTAGCACAGGCTAAGCTCAACGTGGCAACATCTAGGATAAATTGATTTATAGGACAGCCTCTTGCTTTATGGATTATACATAACCATGCTCTTCAACCTGCCAACTCCAGGTACAAATCCTTCACATTTAGGCCGTATTATATCCGAAAAACTTATTTTGGAAGGGTGGAGAGAAACTTCAGTATTTCATTTCCTATCTCCTGTGCATGGGTTTCTAACGCAAAGTGACCAGTATCATAAAATTTAACTATTGCGTTAGGAATATCTTTTTTATAGGCCTCAGCTCCGGCTGGAAGAAAAAATGGATCTTTATTTCCCCACACAGCAAGCAATTTTGGTTTATTGGTTCTAAAATACTTTTGAAACGATGGATACAGATCAACATTTGTTTTATAGTCTTTCAACAGGTCAAGCTGAATTTCTGCAGATTCTGGTCTATCTAGAAAATACTGGTCCAAAATGTAAGCTTCGGGGGCTACTAGCGATGAATCGGTAACACCAGTAAAATATTGGAATTTCGTTCCCTCATTGCTATAAAAAGACCTTAGTGCATCTCTATTTTCCTGGGTGTCATTTTCCCAATATTTCTGAATTGGATTCCACCCCGTACTCAATCCTTCTACATAGGCATTGCCATTCTGCGAAATAATCCCCGTAATTTTCTCTGGATTTGCAAGTGCCAGACGAAATCCGGTTGGTGCACCATAATCGAATACATAAATTGCAAACCTTTTTAAACCTAATTCATCAATAAAACCCTGCATTGTTTTGGCCAGATTTTCAAAAGTATAGTTATAAGTTGTACGATCTGGCAAATCAGTATTTCCAAATCCAGGAAGATCAGGGGCTATAACGTGATATTTTTTGTTTAACATCGGTATCAGATTGCGAAACATATGTGACGATGTTGGGTAACCATGCAATAGTAATATTGTAGGGGCTCCTGCCGGGCCTGACTCTCTATAAAATACGCCAAGTCCGTTTACATTTACTTTGCGGTGATGAACAAGCCCAACTTCTAAAGCAGGACTTGTTTTAACTGTGTTTGATTGTGCCATAATTTCTGTTCTCCCTAATAAGCCAGTCAAGATGATCGTGAAGGCTATTTTTAGTTTTTTCATTTTTCCTTTTTTTTATTCAAAAGTAAACCTGATATTTAATCTTTCAAAATGATTTATAAAGATACTATGTATCTCAATTTAAGATTTATGAATACGAATGACCTTAATTTATTTGAAGCCGTTGCGCATTATGGCAGTTTTACAAAGGCTGCTGAAGCCATGTTTACAGTTCAATCAAATGTAACTACCCGTATAAAAAATCTGGAAGAGGAGTTTGGCGCACTGCTTTTTACCAGAAACAACCGCAAGGTCGAATTAACTCCGGAAGGCGAAAAACTTATTAGGTATACCAAGCAAATCAACCATATTTTGGATGAGGCAAAAAGGTCGATTGGTAAAAGTGACATCGTAAAGGGCCAGATTAAAATTGGATTTTTGGAAACGATGATGACCCTGAAAGGACCCGAACTTGTTAATGAACTTGCCTCTAAATTCCCTTTTGTTGACCTGGATTTTAGATCCGCGATGAGAGCCAGCTTAATTAGTGATGTGTTGAATTATAAACTAGACGCTGCATTTATCCCTGCTCCACTTGACATTCCTGAGCTTGAACAAATTAAAATAAATGACGAACAGGTCGTAATTGTTGCTCCGGCAGATTGTGAAAACCTGGATGTTTTACTTAAAAAAAATCCGATTAAAACAATAGTTTTCGATCAGGGCTGCGTCTTTAGAGCTAAACTTGACTCCTGGCTTGTAAGTAAAGGTATTGCCGAATATCATAAAACCGTAATGAATTCCATTGAGGGCGTTGTAAATTTCATTGAATCTGGTATTGGATTTAGTGTTCTGCCAGAAGAAATCATAAGTACGTTTTATGGTAATAGAAATATAAAAACATTCCCTCTGCCAAAGGAGTTGGGCCTTATGACAACGATTTTGGTCTACAGAAAAGATGTGCCACTTTCCCCTGCTTTAAAAGCCTTTATCAGCATCAGTAGCGGAACAAAAAGTAACAATATCGATAAATAAAGATTTCACATTCAAGTCTCAACCTGTTTCAAATAAAATACTTGATTTTATGGAAGCCAAGGAAAAACTTAAGCAACATTTTTTAGCAAATACAACAATTACCATCCGCTATGGTAAGCAGAAAGCATTTTCATAGCCAATTGGTTTATTTAATAGTAATGGGCAACGATGCAGCAGGTAAGCCATCGGCTGTTGCTGTTATTGTAACGGTACCCGGTTTATTTTTAGCGCCAATAATTGCCAGGGCCAAACCATTAAAGGTTTTTCGATGATCGGCTTTGAACGATTCATGGCTGGTTTGGCTTCCATTATCAACACCCGCAAGGAAGCTGTCGGCTCCTGACAGTTTGAATTTAACATCATTATCTGCATTCGGCACCATTATGCCATTCTTATCTACAATTTTAACCGTGATAAAAGAAAGATCATGATCATTTGAACGTATGCTGCTCCTGTCGGCACTTAATTCTATCCTGGCTGGCGCCCCTGCGGTTCTAACTTCTGTAGTTTTCACCACTTTGCCATTTTTGCGCGATACGGCCTTTAAGGTTCCCGGCTCATAGTTTACTTTCCAGGCAATGTGCAGGCTGTCTCCCTGTTTTGATTTTGTACCTAATGATTTGTCGTTTAAAAACAGTTCAACCTCATCGGCATTACTGTAATAGGCCCAAACATCAACAACTTTACCAGCTTCCCAGTTCCAGTGCGGTAATAAGTGGAGCACTGTTTTATTGGTCCATTCGCTCTGATATAAATAATAAACGTCCTTAGGGAAGCCAGCCAGATCTACTATCCCGAAGTATGAACTGCGGGACGGCCATTGATAAGGCCATGGTTCGCCTATATAATCAAACCCGGTCCATACGAACTGGCCGGACAGAAAAGCATGTTTTTTATATATTTTCAAGGTTTCCTCGTGGGTATGACCCCAGGGTGCCGAAATATTATCATAAGCATTAACGGTATGATCAGCATTCATTTTCCAACTTACCTTTTTGCCATTCACTACCCCGCCTCCCGGCCACCGTTTAATGGTATCGGGCGAAGTATTGTAAACACCGCGGCTTTCCAGCGCCGAAGCTGTTTCGGTACCAATGAATTTTTTACCAGGGTAATCCTTCTGGAAATTGGCCAGTTTATCGTTATGGTAATTGTAGCCTAAGAGGTCAACAGCGCCCGATTCGACAATTTTATTGCCCGGGCCGGGTTCGTTATTGCCTGTAGTGATTGGTCTTGTGGTATCCAGTTGATGAATGATACCGGCGAGCTCGCGGGCTATACGTGTCGCGCTGGTATCTCTTTGCTCGGGTATTTCATTTCCAATACTCCATATGATCACCGAAGGGTGGTTCCTGTCTCGCAGTATCTGATCTGTCAGGTCGCGCTTGTGCCATTCCTTAAAGAAAAGATGAGAGTCAAACTGAGGCCTCTTATGAACCTGCCATACGTCAAATGCTTCGTCCATAATAATAAGGCCCATGCGGTCTGCAAGGTCTAAAAACTGTGGTGCGGGTGGGTTGTGTGAGGTGCGTATCGCATTTACGCCCATTTCCTTTAATATTTTAAACTGCCTTTCCAGCGCGTGCACATTAAATGCGGTGCCCAGCGCGCCCAGGTCATGGTGTTGGCAAACGCCGTTTATTTTCATGTAAACCCCGTTCAGACTGAAGCCTTTATCCGCATCAAAATTGAAATAACGGATACCCAGCGGTGTTTCATACTGATCAACCACTACGTTATTCACCAATATTTTAGTTTGTACTTTATACAGGAACGGTTTGTTAACCGACCATAATACCGGGTTATTAACACCAAAATTCTGGCTTATGGTAGTAACCGTATCCTTTAAACTAAGGCCTGTAAGGGTTTTGCTTGCTACTACTTTGCCGTTGGCATATATGCTGCTGACAACAGTGGCAAGTTGAGTATTGCCTGCCGCGTTTTTTATGCTAACGCTCAGGTTAATATCGGCATGGCTGGCGCTTACCTTTGGTGTGGTTACAAAAGTACCCCAATGGTTAACGGCAATTTTGTTGGTGCTGATCAGCCAGACATTGCGGTAAATGCCCGAACCTGAATACCAGCGGGAATTTGGTTGTAAAGAATTATCAGCCTTTACAGCTATCACATTTTTACCGCCATAATTTAAATAGGGCGTAAGTTCATATCTGAAACTGATATAACCGTTTGGTCTGTAACCTAAATGATGACCGTTTATCCATACATCGCTTTTTTGATAAACACCGTCAAAAGCAATATAGATCAATTTGCCTTTATCTGTTTGCGGGATGGTAAAGGTTTTACGGTACCAGCCTATACCGCCTGGCAAAGCGCCACCTTCCACAGTGGCCGGGTTTTCTTTTTTAAATTCGCCTTCTATGCTCCAGTCATGAGGTAAATTTAATTTTCGCCAGCTGGCATCATTAAAATCAACGTTTTGGCCGTTGGGTATGTCGCCCAGGTTAAACGTCCAGTTTTGGTCAAAATCCAAAACTGACCGGCCACTTTGGGCATGCACAGCAGCTGATAAACTGATCAGGATAAACAAGTAATATAATTTTTTCATTTTGGTTAGAAATAATTATTAAATGTATCTATAACGTTTATTTATAGCAAGTGATTTAACGTAAATTATATGTTATATTAGATATTTCGGCTCTTCAGCAGATGTGGTTCGCATATATGATATTTATAAAAATGGATTTAACTTTTCGCATAACAATTAATTATCGCATTGTCCTAATTCATGTTCTATTGATAAACAAAGAAGTTGGATATTTTAAAGGTGAAAAATGACTTCTGAAGTAATGGCGAAACATGTTTTCAGTCATCACTTTATTTGTCTATTTAATTCTTCTCGAAATGGAAAATAGCTCCGTTGATTTGCTTCTGCCTTTTAAAACGTTATCCCCAACTGATGTTATGATGTAGTTGTTGGGAAACTGAATTATTTTTGCCAGATTTTCAGATATAAGTAGATCAGTATTGAAATGGTTACAAAGTCCCTGGACCCTTGCTGAAGTATTGAGTACATCTCCCGTAAAAATAATTTCTTTTTTAAGCGATCCGATTTCCCCGGTAGTTACCATACCGTAATGCAATCCCGCTTTGAAGCCTGGTAAACAACCATACCTGTTGTTGTACTTGTTAGTTTCCTTTTCTAAAACAAGTTTCATAGCAAAAAAGCACTCGATGCAATTATTGTTTTTTAACCCGTCTTTCAGCTTCCAGCATATGATCATTTCATCACCAGCATACTGATAAATCGTGCCGGCATAGTCAATAACTGCACTCGATAGATCGAAGAAATATTCTCTTAACATTTCGAAGTATTGGACATGGCCTAGCTTTTCGGCAATTGTAGTTGATGACTTCATATCCAGAAACATAAATATCCTTTCTTCCTGTACAGGGTGATGGTATGTTCCCAAAAAAAAATTACGCAATGTGCCCTGGCCCAAACTAACGCTAAATTCAGCATAGAATTGGGTAATCACAATTATTGCACCCATATAGATCATAATACCGATCATTGCGTAGTCAGTTAAAAAGGCCAAAGCTGGCGATGAAAGGATTTTGAAAGGATATCCTTTCTGTGTGTAAAGCAAATTAATTAGCGTAATGACAGTAAGGAATGTGATTACAATGAACAGATAAATGACCGATTTAGATACAATTTTTCTGGTGAAACTTTTTTTGATGAACCACTTGCTAAAATAAACAATCTCCAGGATCCCGGTAAGTATTCCCATGAGCATTCCTGCAGCAGGGATTGCGATTATACTTCTTCTAAAATCATAGGGGACACCGGTAGCCGGATAAGCGTCTAAATAGCCCATAATACCTTTTTCCAGTACGCAATAAATGAGGCTAAAGATAAACCACAATACGCCGAAAGGAATAACGCGTTCTATATTTCTTTTCGTTTTTGGTGACAGCATAGACTAGAATTTTATTTAAGCTCCATCTAAAAAGACCTTCCCGGCTTTTATTATACGTTTAATGTACTGGTGGCCAGTTCAAGGTACTGAAATATATTAAATATTTTCAGTTGGCCGATATCCCTTAAGATATTGTTTATTTCTTGATTTTTGACAAAAGATGCATCGGGAATCTATAGCTATTTTCGTATTTTAGATAGTCTGCGGGCAAATTAGAAATCCATTAGTGAGGATAAAAGGTTAAGACAATCTTTTTAAAAGAAGTTTCAGACCTGCCAATGAAGTAAAATAGGCATTTTGGAATACACCATTAAAATAAGGGATGTCAGAAAGTTCAAAGTTACAGGCTACTACAAAAGCCGAGGATAAGAAGTTAATCAGGCAGATCGTTTTCATCGTTTCGAATTAGTTTTTAGTGTTTAATATCAGTGTTAGCATTGCATCAAGGCAGGTTGCATTTGGGCATGTATTAATTGACTTGTAATTGTTAAATTTGATAAGGCAAACATAACATGCTTGCGAATCCCGGCATTGTAAGAAAACGAAAAGAAGTAATGGAAGAAACGGACATAAACGAAGCATTATTTTTTGTAGAGCCACCTTTAGAAGATGTAATTAATAGCTTCTATCACATGTTGGTTGCCCCAGGTGGAGCACCTATCACCAGGCATGTTTGTCCAAATTTGGAAATGATGCTGGTATTTAACTTTGGTGTACCTGTACGCATTTCCTTTCACAATAATCCGCTGGATACTGAAGTCATCTGTCGTAGCGCTGTAATCGGGCCGCTCCGACAGATGCTGAACTATGAACTGCTGCCCGGTGCAGATGCTCTGGTTGTTAATTTTAAGTTCAATGGTTTTCAGCGCTTGTTTGGCATGCCTTTAACGGGACTGACTGGCGAGGGATTGAAAGGTGCAGAGATTTTAAAGGATGATGGTCTTTTTGATCGCCTTTGGCAAGAACTAGCAGCCCTACCTACAACTGAACAAAGAGTGGGGTTACTTCGGCAGTCAGCCATAGGCTTGTTGAAGGAAAACGATCAGGTACTGCAAACGATAATCAGTAACCTAGCCCAGTTTTTCGATCCCTGTGTTGATCCGGTAAAGGCCATAGCGGCTGATACCCGTCTTTCAGAAAGAAGTATTCAGCTGAAATTTCAAAAGCATACCGGCTATTCTGTTAAAGAGCTGCTGCGCTTTTTGCGTTTTAAAGAAGTTATTGCATATATCCTTGCCCGAAGCAATCAGAAGATAGCGATTTTTGACCTGATCACCAGGCACGATTACCATGACCAGAGCCACCTGATCAAAGACTTTCAGTATTTCTTAGGTCTGGCACCTCAACAGTTTATTAAAAACTTAAACAATGGAAGTTTCTGCGTAGTGAGTGATACCTATCCTTCCCAGCTATAATATAATTATTCCAGCAGCGTATTACTCAATTAGATTGAGGATGATCAGCCTGATCTGAAATAGCTACCTGAGGATATTTAATATAAGAAAATTGAGCAGCCATTTCGTTTTCTTACAATTTCCCCGCGGTCTGTGCCTATACATTTGTACTGTTCATTCAAATTAAACAGAAGCAAATATGGAATCACTTACAAAAAATGGAAACAGTATTCAGGATAATACTGAAAATCATCAAAACAATACACATTTAGAACAAACCAGCTTCAATACGACAGAAGTAATTATGCCAGGCATCATTGAGCCGGAGGGATTATTAGTTAGAAGCCGTGTACTAGATAGCCCTGCTGCCGGGCAGGTAACGGTAAAAATGGAAGCCAGCGGCATAGCTTTTGCCGAGCAGTCCATGCGCCGTGGCAGGTATTATGAGCAGCCCAAGTTTCCTTTCGTTCCGGGCTATGATCTTGTTGGTAGCGTGGTTGCAACAGGGCCAGACGTTGATCCGGCTTTAATAGGTAAACGCGTAGCTGCCATGACAAAGATTGGCGGCTGGGCAAGCTATGTGCTGCTTTCGGCCAGCGACCTGTTACCTGTTCCTGAAACTATTGATCCGCTCGAAGCTGAAACATTAATTGTTAATGGCATCACCGCCTGGCAAATGCTGCACCTAAAAGCCCAGATCAAGCGTGGACAAACGATCCTGGTTCACGGTGCCAATGGTGGAGTTGGAACAATTCTGACACAACTGGCCCTTTATGCAGGCGTCAAGGTAATTGGAACTGCTTCACCCCGTCACCATGAAACATTGCGGGCACAAGGCGTGATGCCGGTAGATTATAACGATATTGATTTAGCGGGGAGTGTGCTTAAACTTTCACCCGGTGGAGTAGATTCGGTTTTTGACCATTTGGGCGGAGCGAGTTTTGCGAGGTCTTTTGGCCTGCTTGCTAAAGGTGGTGTACTTGTTTGTTATGCCATTGCCTCGGCATTAAATGACAAGGGTAATGTTTTGATCCCGTTTTTAAAAGTATTGATACAGTTAGGTTGGTGGAACATCATGCCTAATGGTCGCAAAGCCTATTTCTACAATATCTGGGATGGAAAAGGCAGCGAAGCTTTCCAGATACAACTAAGGGAAACTTTTACGGAGCTCACCACTTTGCTCGCCAGTGGAGCGCTTAAACCGCAAATTGCTGCCCGGTTTCCACTGGCTCAAATTACAGCGGCCATGAAATTGGCGGAATCACGGACGGCTTATGGAAAGGTTGTGCTTATACCCTGAATTAAGAAGCTGTATTGTTAATATTTAATGTGGTATTGAATAGCTTATTTGCAGTATCAATGGCTGAAGCATTTTTTTAATTATGCTGCGTTAAGAAGACTTGAGGTAACGGTTGGCATTCAATATACATTTTCATTAAATTGTCGGAAAAACTTCTATTTACGGTTAGCTTTCGGTAACATCGTAATCAATAATAAATTAAATGGAGGTAGACCAAAGATTAGATTCTAAATTGGACGCTTTTAAAAAAGCTTGTATTCAGGTATTGCCCGGTCTCCAACAGAAAGACTTCGACCTTATTACACCGCACCTGCGCATGAAATTGTATGACAAGGGGGATTTGGTGCTAAGCGCTAACCAGGTGTGCGACCATATCTTTTTCCTCAATATCGGCTTTGTCCGAATGTACTACCTGGACGATAATGGAAATCAGATCAACTATCGGTTTACGGAGGATGGGAACTTCTTTGTGGATTTCCAAAGTTTTCTCACGAAAAAACCTTCCCGGTTCTCTTGGGAGGCTATGCAAAAAATAGAAGTCATCACCATAGCGTATCAAGCTGTACAGGAAATTTACCTGGCATCAAATACCTGGAATATTTTTGGCAGGGTGATGGCAGAACAGGTATACCTGCAACTCAATGAAAGGGTAGAAATGTTGCTTTTTATGCAGCCAGAAGAGCGTTACCTTCAAATGCTATTAAAGTATCCAAACATTATCAACCAACTTCCCCAATTGCATATTGCTTCTTACTTAGGGATTAAGCCCGAAACGCTCAGTCGAATCCGAAAAAGAATAGTTAAGCGTTGATTTCTTGATTGAAGTCAATAAACGAGAAGAACGTAACGTATAATTTTGCCAAACAAATAAAATAAAAAATGGTAAAATTTTCAATTTTCTTACGTAAACACTCAACAATGAATCAGGAAGAATTTGTGCATTATCACAAAACTATTCATGCCAAATTATTTACATCTTTAAAAGTAGTTCAGGAACATGTCATTAAATATGTTCAGTGCCATGCGCTACCTGTTTCTATCCCGGGTTTCCCGGAAATGTATTATGATGGAATAACAGAGCTATGGTTCCGTGATGAAGAATCAATTGCCAAGGTTTTTGGAGCAGATGAATACCTGATGTTGGTAAGACCCGATGAAGAAAAATTCATCGCTATGAATGAATGTGGGTTTTTGATCACAAAAGAATATCCGGTAATCTAGAAATTACATTTGAAGGTCATATAAGCTTGTCACTCGAATAAATCGACCTAAATAGTACTTCAATTGAATTTGTCACGTTGAGCCTCCAATAGCCTCATTGCGGTCGAAAGGACGATTTATCTTCAACTGTCATTTCAACTCCTTTGTTTTTTTTGAAATAAAAAACTGACCAGTCCTAATTCGGCTACAATTAAACCTGTTTTGGTCACATTCTACTGATATATTACAAGGAGATTTGTATCATAAATAGTATAATTATGAAAAGGATTTTAGTAATCGGGGCCTCTGGATTTATAGGTGGTTATCTCACAAAACAATTATTGACAGAAGGTTACGCCGTACGCTGTATGGTGCGCAATCCAGGGAAGGTGCATGAACTGGCAGATTTGGGCTGTGAAATTGTAAAAGGTGATTTTTCTGATCCCTCGCTGGTAGAGGCTGCTCTTGAATCGATGGATGCGGTATATGTCTCTGTCCATACCCTGGCTCCTCAGCACAAAGACACCATCAGGCTTGATTTCATGGACGTTGAAATGAACGCTTTAAAAAATATTGTAGCGGCCTGCAGGCTGCATGGTGTCCATCGACTGATCTATGTTACCTCTCTGGGTATTTCCGCAAATAGTAATGACGCCTGGACGAGCGGACGATGGAAAACGCAGGCCTATTTGTTGGAGAGCAGTTTGGATGTTACTATTATACAGCCCGGAATGATTGTTGGTATCGGTGGACAGGGTTTCAATATGGTTTTGGCCAATGCACAAAAGCGCATTGCTTTTGTGCTCGGAAATGGAAAAAATAAGTTCCGCTGTATAGCCATTGAGGATCTGGTTTATAACCTGATTGGTGTATTGGACAAATCAACTGCCTACGGCCAATGTTATGAAGTGGGCAGTGATGATGTCTTGACCGCCGACGAACTGATCGACAGAGCTGCTGCGGTGACCGGCCATCCAAATCCTTCCAAAATTCATATCCCTTTGGGTTTACTGCGTTTTGCCGCTCCATTGGTGGAACTGATAGCTAAATCGCCAAAGGGTGCCATTAAAGGTGTATTGGATGGGCTGGGAGCGGACATGGTGGGCGATCCTTCGGCAATACGACAACTATTACCCCGAAAACCACTTTCCTATGCAGAGGCTGTTAGGCAGGCCTTGACTTATCAAAATAAATAATCAATTTGCACGATGGAAAAAAGCCAGCCATTCCAGATCAAAACGATCAGTGATTTTCACAGATTGTTGGGGGCCCCCGCACCGGAGCATCCGCTGATTAGCATCATCAAAATTGAACCCTTTGAACACATACCCGAAGGCATAGCCGGGAGTGTGATTAATGGTTTTTATAGCATCTCCCTGAAAAAGGGATTCAAGTCGCCGGTGAAGTTCAAATACGGACAGCAGACTTACGATTTTGATGAAGGGGTACTCAGTTTCATGTCGCCGGGCCAGATCGGTGGTTTTGATCCTCAGAAATTTGCCAGTCCCGAGCAAACGGGTTGGCTACTGCTTTTCCATCCGGACCTGTTGTGGAACACTGCGCTGGCAAGAAAGATCAAGACCTACGATTTTTTTGACTATGCGGTTAATGAAGCACTTTTCCTTTCTGATAAGGAAGAGGTCATTTTAAACCAGATCCTGGATAATATTAGCCGGGAATACCAAAATAACCTCGATAAATTCAGCCATGATATCATGATCACGCAGATCGACTCATTGCTGAATTACTCTGAACGTTTTTACCAGCGGCAATTCCTGACGCGAAGAAAAACCAACCATCAGCTATTGGACCGCCTTAATGAACAACTTATCGCTTATTTCGAAGAAGGACATAAAAAAGGAGGTGGTCTGCCTACTGTGGGCCTGCTCGCTGAAGAACTGAATGTATCGCCTGATTATCTGAGTGGTCTGCTTAAAACCCTCACCGGGATGTCTACACAGCAGCATATTCACGAAAAGCTCATCGAAAGAGCAAAGCTGCTACTGTCTACTACCAATTTATCAGTAAGCGAAATTGCATACCAGTTGGGGTTTGAACATTCGCAGTCTTTCAGTAAGCTATTTAAAGCTAAAAATAGCCTTTCCCCGTTAGCGTTCAGGACATCGTTTAATTGATTGTAATTTCAGTGAACGATACGCAAATAATTTGCTTACTTTTTTGCTGCCGGCAGGCCTGCTATGTTGCCTGGCGCAGCACCCGCAAATCAGACTGTAACAGCTACTAAGTTCAAAAGTAGCTTATGCTATTAAATGCAAAGGGTCTGCTTAGCTAAATTGCCAGGCAGACCCTGTGTTAAGGTATTAGCCTTGCTGATCGCAAAGCCGGATCACTCTCTTAGAAGATTAGTGACATTGTACTGTTTCATTTGTGGCTAATTTAGTTAATACTTGCAACCGTAGAAACTTTTACCATTGGAACATCAATTTTCTGCGGACTTTTTATTTCCAGTAAGGTGTTTTTCTGAATTGGAAAAAATACCTCAGTCATCGCGGTAAGTCCATTATCTGCAAACAGTTCTACAGATGCGGCATCAATAAAGATGACTATTTTTTTATAATCTGCATTTGAAATCCGCGGTGAAAAATACTTTTTAGCGAAATTTTTCTCAAATTCAGCCTTGCCTGCATTACTGCGATCGATGAAATAGCCTTTGTTCTGTTCGAAACCAATAATAAGCTTCTGGTTTTTTCCATCTCCAAGTTCAATGCTGAAGTCACCCGGGCCATTAACCTGCATCTCTATCTTAGTGCCTTTTCCTTCTGTTAAACCCGCAGAAAGATCAAATGAATTAATTCCTGTCAATCCTTTGCGTTCAAACACCACTTTCTCCAACTTAGATACTTCATTAACAGGAGTTGAAGCAAGATAAATTTCTTCATCAACTTTTTTAAGGGTCAAATCGCGGGGGAGGGTAGTAGCACCTCGCCAGGAACCAGTCGGTACCACGTTGGCGTAGTTCCAATTGTTCATCCATCCCATCAGGACTTTTCTTGCGCCAGTATTGGAAAAAGTAACACCAGCATAGTTATCGGTGCCATAATCCATCCATTTTTGCTTTTCAGAATCTGGTTTAAAAGTTTTTCCATCAAAATCACCGGTAAAATACTGCGTGGCTGAACCACCATTAGGCCCACCCGGATTGATGCTGACCAGGAGTACCCAATGTGTTTTACCATCAAGTTCGAGTGGAAATAAGTCAGGACATTCCCAAACGCCACCATGAGCACCCAGCTTTTCGCCAAACTCGCTTTCCTTGGTCCATTTCTTTAAATCAGGAGAGGAATAAAATGTAATCCGGTCTTTCGTGGCCAAGGTCATGATCCATTTGCCGGTAGCGGGATGCCACATTACTTTTGGATCCCTGAAATCCCAGATGCCGGGATTGGGAAGAACCGGATTGCCTTTGTACTTCGTCCAGGTTTTACCCTCATCAAGACTATAAGCGAGACTTTGATATTGGTGAAGTCCTGTCTTCTGATCTTCAATTTTCTTGTTGTGATGAGTAAATATTGCGACCATCGCATTTTTACCAAATCCCGCCGTATTATCTTTATCTATGACCGCGCTGCCAGAGAATATCGTTCCAAGGCTATCCGGATAGAGTGCGATGGACTGCTCCTCCCAGTGAATCATATCTTTACTGGTTGCATGGGCCCAATGCATAGGCCCCCAAACAGTAGAATCGGGATTGTACTGGAAAAACAAATGGTATTTTCCATTCAAATAGACCATTCCATTTGGATCGTTCATCCAATGGGCTTTAGGTGTAAAGTGGTATTTTGGGCGATAGGGTTCCCTATCTGAACTTTTTTGTTGTACCATTCTCGTCGACGTGCATCCATAAAAAAAAGATGCAATGAGTAAACCAAAGTATAAAATTCTTTTTATTTCCATTTCTGTAAGTTTAAAATATAATTAATTATTAGTGCTTACCATATGCTTTTGAGTTTCCATGCCCGGATATTTAATTTTGTATTTCCACCCTCGGAAAAAGTTTCCAGACCAAGTTGAGTGTCAGCGGCAAATGTTGTGGCACTCACCACTTTTTCTCCATCATTCGCAAATATTTCAATCGAAGAACGATCGATAAAGATATGTAAACTAAGGCTGCCATTATTCAAAGCTAAGGGTACAGCATACTTTTTTGCAAACGATTTTGTAAAAGCGGTATCCGTAATGAAGTTGGTACAGTTGCGCCGGTCTAAGGTAAGTTCGCCAAGCTGCGGATCATATCTTAGTTCCAGTTTTCTGCCTTCTCCAACGAGCAGGTTCAATCCAAATGCCTTAGCGGTTCCGCGGGTGAATGTGGCATCGAGTTCATAAGAATTCACCTCAGGCTTAAAGTTTTTGATAGATTGAACACCTTTTAGCTGTAACTGTTGACGAATACCACTCTCACGAAGTTGGGCGAGCTGCGGTATCGGCTGCTGAAAAACCCTCAATCCTGATGGCGTTTCTCTCAAAGTCATCACCCTGGGAATGGATTGAAACCCCTTTCCCCATTTGGATGGTGCCTTGCGTGCATAGTCCCAGTTTCCCAGCCAGCCTATGGCATGAACGGTATCGGCCAGACCGTTTTTGTTGTCATAATCCCTCCAGGTTCTGGTCGCATAATAATCAGGTCCGTAATCCAGCCACAAGGCGTGTTCAAGGTGTTGATTGCTTAATTGATCAGAAAACGTGATATGATCAATAGCTATGAATCCGGTAGTTGTATCTTTGCTCAAATCTACAAGCTCCAGTTGTGCTTTTTTACCTGTCCAGGGGCGCACGTCCCATCCATTCCACTTAAACACCTTGGTATTATCACCAACAATTGTCCTCACTATCTTACCATCCACCAAAAGATTTATACAAGTGCTATCCTGGTGATTTCCACCCATCAGCAAAAAATTAATGGCTTTAGTGTTTATGATGAAAGGCAGGGATTTTGACCGGACAATTGCCCCGGTAACATTTGCTGTACTGAGGTAGTGATTACCTAAATAGTCGCTGGTTTCAGATGCCTTGTTTTTATGTTCTTCCGGAAACTTTGGCCATTTTGAATTTTTGCCCTCAAAATCCTCAAAAACAGACCCGTTGATGCCTTTTCCAGCAGTAAGGTAATCAGCGAGCTTTTCATCGGTGACAAAAGTTTTTCCATTAAAATCACCCACAAAATACTGCACTCTATTCGGACCTCGTCCGATAATCAGTACCCATTTTTTCTTATTCGTTCCCTCAATTGGAAGTTCGAAAAGATCAGGGCATTCCCAAAATGAGTTTTTTGCCCCCAAGCCTTTGAAGCTACTGCAAAAATCCCAGTTTTTGAGATCTGATGACTGATAAATATGAATCTGCTGGACATCAGGTCTGGACACGACCATCTTCCAGCTTTTATCCTGCTCATACCAGAAAACCTGTGGATCCCTGAAAAACACTTTATTGATATCCAGAATCGGATTCCCCTGGTAATAATCAAAACTTTGTCCCTCATTGTTACTGATGGAAATGGCTTGTGTTTCAGGAATCGAATCACCGGGAAGGTGTTTGGTATAGAAAGCGATCATACTATTCTTTCCAAATCCTCCGGTGTTCATTTTGTCTACGACCACCGACCCGCTGAAGTAAGAAAATCCCATTCCCTCTTTCATAGGTCTTGGCATTTCCTGCCAGTAAACCAGATCCTTTGAAACGGCATGACCCCACCAAAAAAGATGGTAAATATTGTTATAATGAACCAGTCCATCCGGGTCGCCCATCCATCCTTTTGCCGGACTGAAATGATACATAGGTCGATATTCCTGTGCTTTTCTATTGATTTCCTGGGCATGTACGCATCCGCCCACCAATAAAAACAGTCCGAGGATATACCTCAAATCAAACCTATAATCAAATTTAATGCTCATCATCCTGACGATTAATGGGTTGATACTTTCAAATTAGTAACTTTTACCTCTAAACCATTAGCAGTCAGCGACCATGGTGTACCTTTGGCACTATAACTTCTGTTTGTTAGTGCAACCTGATCGTTAAGATAGAGTACGATGATCGATCCATCCACAATAACACTAAAGTCGTATGTTTTTCCCTGTTCGAAAACAAATGGAACGCGGGTAACTTCCTGGCCGTTATTATAGGCGGCAATACGATTTGATGCCGGTTCGAACCTGATCTGGTAGGATCCGCTAAGATCAGTTTTAGCATTAAAGTTTAAGGAGGCTGTTCCATTAAGATTGCTTAAAGATAGTTTTCCTTTAACCATAGTTGTTCCGTTAAGCGCTGCAAACCTGTATCCTGAAGCTGAAGAGGTTCCGGTTAGGGTATAGGTTCCAGCCGATCCGCTAACGGTGCCGGTCTGAGCGCTTACTATAGCATCTGCATCTTTACTGAAATAACTTTTTACGCTACTTGGGGCTTTCACCGCAAGCTTATCATTGCCCAGTTTAGTAATTTGCTGGCTGATGAGGTTTCCTCCCCAGGTGCGAACACCATTGTCGTTTTCCGGATTGCGGCGGTGTGCCCAGCCGAAAGCATAACGTTCAGTGCCATTACTTGCTGTTTTACCGGCATAAAACTGATGCCCGTCAAACATATCCATTCCATCTGCTGGCTTTAACCATGGGCCTGCTGAAGACGATGCGACCCTGTAATGCGTTCCCGGGCTTGTGCTCCAATCTTCTGCAAAAAGCATAAAATACTTGTCATCAATTTTGAAAACATCTGCACACTCAAGCATCAGATAATCGCCTTCAACAGAAAGAGGTCCTCTTAATTGCCAGTTATCACTTGCCGGATCGCTACTGGTGTAAACGAGTATTACACCTTTATTGTCTTTTTGAGCACTCACCATCATCCAGTAGGTAGAAAACTCTGTATTATAGAATACATACGGATCTCTAAAGTCTGTTGTCGCATAACCGTCTGGCGCCTTAAGCGCAAAACCAGGCTTTTTTGTCCAACCTGTAGTGGTGCTGCTGGTGGCATACATAATCGCTTCGCGGGTGTTGCCTGAAACCAATGCGCTGTTCGTATTCTGCAACCAGCTGTTGTTTGAGTTAAAACCCGTATAATAAAAGTAATTTGTGTTTCCGGCTTTTACCATAGATCCTGTGCCAATGAGGTTATCTTGTGTCGATTTATTGCCATATGGAATCATCTCGCCATCATAGCTGAAATCAAGCAGGTTTTTAGAACTCAGCTTGTGGATAGCATGCTGACCAGTGCTACTTTGTTTTACCTGATCGGGATCATCGTGTAGAAAAAACAATTCAAACTGCCCGTTCACATAGCTTGGCATCACATCGCCAACCCAACCCGTGGCCTGTCCTGTAGTAGAATTCGGGCTTATTTGTGGTTTCGGGAAGATGTTAAATTTCTCTTCGCTAAAAGGCTCGGCCGGGGCGTAGGTTTTTTCTTTGGTGCAAGACAGGAAAAGCGAAATCGCCATTCCTGCTAATAATATTCTTTTCAATGCCATATTAAATCACTATTTGATTGTGAAATTATTTTTTTAGATAGTCGATCGCATTTTTGGTAAGTCTGCGAATGTTCGTGATGAATCTATTACTGGTAGGCGCACCATTTTGAGGTTCTGAATACCAATCGTATGCACCAAAGGTGATTACGACTACATTTCCCGGACCATTGGTTTGAGGCCATTCAGCGATGCCAACGCGACCGTCGAGGTTATCGTCCCATGCTTCAGATGCCAGGTTTACGCCACCTGTCTGCTGACGCCATCCTGCACCATTCATGTAACCTCCCCAATCAGGAAGAAACCACCAGGCCGTGTGGTTAAGTCGGAATGTTCCTTTTTGCAAAAGATTGGCCTTCCCGGTTTCATAGGTCTCCAAACCCTGAAAGAGGGGATGAGATTCCTTGCCTTTGAAAGAGATCCCCCAGTCGCTACCATTTTCGATAAAGCCATTCGGGAGAAAATCGCCAAAAACATTATTTGGACCCTTACCTGCTGGTACTATGCCCAATGCTTCAACATACCTGCCGGCAAAAGATGTTAGTAGTAAACTTCCACCTGCGTTACGGTAGGCTTTCAGCGCATTCAAACTGGCAGAACTGGTTGCCTGAGCAGGGAGATCTTGTGCAGAGTCGAAGTGCCACCAAATCACTTTATAGTTAGACAGACGTTTTCCGGTTTCCAATGCGCCAAATGAAATATAGTCTGCAGTAGGGTAGGTGGCAAAAAACCAGTCACTTGCTGCTTTTTCATCCGGGTTAGTTATTGCCGATCTTGAACTTGCTGTACCTAAAAACGCATACTCGCTTACAGAATTACTGATAAAGGTGACCTGGTAACTTGTTGTAAAATTGCCCTTGGTGAAAGTGTAGGTTACCGGTTGACTGAAATCCTGTGCTGTGCCACTTAGCGGGCTAACCACAACGTCTGGCTCTGCTTCTATGATAGGTTTAATTCCAGCTAAATCTGTTCCATCGGGAAGGATTAACGTTGAGGTACGGTTATCGTGATTTATTGATGCCTTTAAGCTACCCACAGAGACGCTTTTGAGTGGAGGAATAATTTTCACCGTTGTTGAATAATCTTTGAAAACATTTCCATTCATTACCCTGAAATCTACGGCACCGGTAAAATTAATGGGTTTATTAAAATTCATGGAACTTGTTGCGCCATCTGGCATTTCCACCTTAGGTGTCAAATTTGAAATATCTGTACCAAAAGGAACATTAACGCTTATCGCACCCGTTTTTTGGTCGATAGTAGCAGCAATACCATTAATCGAATAAGACATGAGCTGTACCTGGCTGTCAAGTTTAAAATCATTGTTCTTATCCTTTTTGCAGCCAATAAATGGTAGTACCACTACAAAAAATAAAAGTGCTTTCAATATTTGCTTTAATTTCATTATCTGTAAGTTAAAGGTTAGTAACCTGGATTTTGAACATAGTTATTTTCACTAAAGAAGATTTGATTTTGAGGAATTGGCAGGTATTCATCCCTTCCTTTTGTGAATCTCGCACTGATAAAAATACTTCTGGTGCTTTTTTCCGAATCAAAAAAGGAGTTGATTACCTGATCGGCTACGCCCCATCGGATGAGATCAAAAAACCTTTCTCCTTCCAGTGCCATTTCTAAACGACGTTCAAATCGCAGCGCTTTTCTGGCATTTGCCTGATCCCAAACGATGTTTGTTCCCGGAACATATTGCTGTACGTTGTATTTAGAGGTAGGCTGTCCGTTAGCCATCACCAGTTTTGCTGTACTTTTAGATGCCCGGTCTCTTATTGCATTTATAATCGTTAAAGCCTCACTCTGCCTGCCCAGTTCAATCAGCGCCTCTGCTTTAAATAACATCACATCAGCCAACCTGATCATAATTCTGGCTTTTGTATTGCCGAAAAAGGGAGCAAGATTTATAAAACAGTCACAATCTGGTGATACATTTTCTTTCATGGAATTATAAGTTCCGTATAGCGGAATATTCCTGCTCCAGCTTGCTGTAACCACTCTTGTTGGATCATATTTCCATGGAGCTCCAGGTCTGGATATGGTGTGATCTACCCTTGGATCGACTGTGTTTGTAGCAAAATCGACATTCTGTTGGTTGAAAGTATCGAATAATGGTACCCCTGTAGTTGTTGTTCTGAAAGCGTTCATCAGGGTTTGTGATGGTTTTTGGAAATCGCAACATCCGATACCTTGTGGTACCGTAAGCATATCACCAAAGTTTACCCGGCCTCGTCCTGCGCCATCATTACTGGAAAACTGAACAGACATAATCGCTTCAGTGCCATTCTCAAATGTTCCGGAAGTGAAATTATTTGCAAAATCTGCTTGTAACTTATAGGATGAGGCCAGAACCTGATCGGATGCATCAATAACCTGTTGTAACCGGTTTTGGTCGATTCCTGTTACGGCATGTGTTGCATTTTGCGTGTAAGCCTGAAACAAACGTGTTTTAGCTAAAAAAGCATAAGCAGCAAATTTATTGGCTCTTCCTATTTGTGGTTGGGTTGCTGGTAATGCCTCGGCAGCAGCCTGAAAGTCACCGGCAATCTTCTCCAGAATCTGATCTCTGCTTAGTGCATTGTTCTTCACTAATTTGTAGTCATCTGAAGGCACTGTATCATCAATATACGGGATATTCTTAAAAAGGTTTTCTACCATCAGGTACCAGTATCCGCGTAAGAAACGAAGCTCTGCTAAACGGGTTTTAACCAAGGGATATTCCGCTTCGCTAAACTTGCTCAATACCCTGATGCCTTCATTTGCCCGCCTGATGCCTACATAGATATTAAACCAGATGCCATCATAGTTCCATTGGTCAGGTCTGGAGGCAATAAAAGTCTCCATATTATGGAAAACATCTCCATCATTGATACCGCCACCGCCTTTATAGGCATCATCAGCGCGGATATTTCCATACTGGTACATGCTAAATGCCCTGTTGATCTCATCGTTTCCTAATTGTGAATAAGCGGCGGTTACAAAACCCTCGGCCTGTGCCGGAGTTGCAACCTGGCTTTCGTTAAGCGAACCTTTAGGTCCAACTTCAAGTGCTTTTTTGCAGCCTGTGGCTAATATTAGCGAGACGGCAAGGGTGATTATATATTTTTTCATAATAAAATCTTCAATTATTTAAAATCTTACGTTAATTCCGGCTGTAACAACCAGTGGATTAGGATAGCCAAACCCTGGGGTCTCCGGATCCAGACCGGTGAAGGATTTTGACTTCATTAAAATGGCTAAATTGTCTCCTCCGATGTAAACACGAAGATTCTGCATTTTTAACTTGCTGATCAGCTGTTTGTTAAATGTATAGCCGATTTGAGCGTTTCTCAGTTTAAGATAAGATCCATTTTCTATAAAATAGGTCGAAAGACGAGACTCGAAATTATCATCTGTAAGCGCTACTGCCGGAATATCGGAGTTCGGATTGGAAGGTGACCATGCGTTTAATAACCTCGCTCCTTTATTTGAGGAAGATTCAACGGCACTCCAGAAATCAGTATAAGATTTGGCCTCATTTTGTATGGCTACATCACCTATACCCTGCAGAAGAAAAGAGAAATCAAAATTTTTGTAGTTGATGTTCGCATTAAACCCATATGTATATTTAGGTAGGGGATTTCCAATCCAGGTACGGTCATTTACATCGATAACACCGTCATGGTTTAAATCCACGTAACGGATTCTTCCAAGTCCTTTGTTGGGCTGCGCAGCATGATTATCTACTTCAGCCTGAGTTCTGAAAAGACCATCGGCAACATAACCGAAGAAAGATCCAATGGTTCTCCCCAGAATATTCTGTCCCTTACCATCACCTCCGTAGGCGTTTACTACTGCCGGAGGCAAGTAGGTAACCTTATTTCTAACCATATCGAAATTCCCGTTCACATCGATACTTAAATCATCAGTTAAGCGGCTTTTGTGCCCTATGGATAGTTCAAATCCACGGTTTTCCATTGATGCCCCGTTTACATAGGTATTACCGCCTTCGCCAAGTACGCCAATGTATGGAGGAAGCAATAAGATTCCAGTGGTTTTCTTAATGTAATAGCCAACACTACCATAAAGTTTTTGTTTCCAGAGCGAAAAGTCGAGTGCGACATTGCTCATTTCTGTTGCTTCCCAACGCAGGTTTGGATTGGCATTCTGGGACAGATAAAACCCGGAAGGAAGCACACCGCTTTTGTTTCCATTGATATCATAAGAAGTGATATTGTAATTGGACAGGTAAATATTATAAATCGCGTTATTATTAATTTCCTGATTACCGGTTTTTCCCCATCCTGCATGAAGTTTCAAATCGTCAACAATTGAGGTATTATTCTTTACGAAAGATTCTTCGCTAATTCTCCAGGCACCTGAGAATGCAGGAAACCAACCATATTTATTATTTGCTCCAAACCTGGAAGAACCGTCTCTTCTGATGGTTGCAGATAGGAGGTAACGATCCATATAAGAATAGTTTGCTCTACCTATGTAAGACATGAGCACGTTTTTTGCGCCACTGCCGCTGTTGTCTTTTATTCCCGTACCGGCATCTAAATAAAGGTAGTCAGGATCTTCTAAAACAAATCCTTCCCGTGATGCCATAAAAGTATTGTTATTTTCAACAAAGTGTTCTGTTCCTGCAAAGGCGTTAAGGCGGTGATTGCCTGACTCCAGGCTGTAATTCAGGGTATTGGTCCAGGTAGTTTTTACATTGTGTGTCTGGGTATTAATTACTTTGTTCACATCATTAACCAGGTAACCGCTCTGGTATTTTTTTTGCCAGTTCCGGCTTGTATAGTCACCGTAATCAATCCCGAAATTGGATTTGAATACCAAACCCTTAGCGATTTTAACATCGGCAAAGAAATTACCAAATAACCTCATGTAATCATAGCCATTCTGTTGATTGTCTTCCAGCACCCGAACAGGGTTCTGGCGATCGTTCATCCCGTCAACAGGACCGCCCCAGCCTATGCCGTCTACGGTATGCACCGGTATAATAGGCAATGCCTGCAGTGCGGAATTGATAATGTCGGCAGCAACTTCTTTTGTTTTGGTTACGCTCAGGTTCTGACCTATCGTCAAGCCACCATTGAATAACTTATAGTCTGAATTTATTCTCGCTGAGATACGGTTGAATCCGGTCGTTCTTACAATGCCTTTGTTGTCAAAGTAGCCGAGGGAAAGTAAATAGTGTCCGTTTTCAGTTCCGCTTGAAACCTGGGCATCATAATTCTGAATGATACCAAGCTGGGATATTTCTTTAAACCAATCTGTATTTGAGGTGCGAAGGGTTTGTGTAGAGTTTAGGAATTCAGGTAAAAGCACCTTGTTCAATACAGGCTGATTGGTGTTTGGGTCAACCTTCCAGTCGAATTGATAACGCAATCCATTCGAATTAGGATCGAGGTTTTTGTTAACATAAGCCTGCCACAAAATTTTACCATAACCTTCCGCATCCAGCATATCCAACTTATTGACATAGGTAGAAAGCGATGAGTAAGCGTTACCACTTAACTGTGTCTTACCGGTTTTACCCTTTTTAGTGGTAATTACAATTACGCCGTTTCCTGCCCTGGCGCCATAGATACTGGCAGATGAAGCATCTTTAAGAATCTGCATCGATTCAATATCAGCCTGATTGAGTTCATGCATGCCTGACTTGGTAGGTACACCGTCGATAATGTATAAAGGGTCGTTGTTATTTAAAGTTCCGATACCCCTGATTCGAATGGTTGCCGGAGCGCTGGGCGCTCCGTTTCCTGTGATGTATACGCCCGCTACCTGGCCCTGCAATGCTTTCATCGGGTTGGCTACAGATTGCTTTTTAAGTTCATCTACATCCACAATGGCCACATCACCTGTCAGATCTTTTTTTCTTTCCGTCTGGTAGCCCGTTACCACCACATCGTTCAGGTTAGTAGCGGAAACTTCCAGTTGTGCGTCTACTACCGAAGTAGGGCCAACCTTGGAACTAACTGTCTGAGCACCCATGTAAATAAATCGGAGGGTTTGCCCTGCGGCGGCCTGAATTAAAAACTTCCCCTTTTCGTCTGTTTGTGTGGATTTACCTGTTTCTACATTATAGACGGAAGCTCCCGGAACAGGTTTTGAGGATTTATCGGTAACCGTCCCGGTAATGTTTCGGATTTGTGCATATGTACTTGCCATAAAGCAAAACACAAGAACACAGCAAAGTATTACTTTTCTCATAAAATATGGTTTATAATGGTTAGTTTCTCTCTATATAATCAGCATTGGCCGGTTATGTAGTTTATTTGTTTTTATCCTCTAAGCAGCAGTGTGTGCACTGTTACTGTCAGTTTTTGTCGTAAATAATTCGTTATAGAAAGCCTGGTATTCGTCAAATTTGTATTCGGGGCATCCGCCTTTCTTCGTTGCGATAAATGCACCCATCGCAATCGCTTTCTTAAGGATTTGCAATGGTTGATCCCGGCGGTTGTGGGCAGCAATAAAGGCAGCCAAAAAGGAATCGCCGCTGCCAATCGTGTCCTTTACTTTAACCTCATTTCCCCAAACATTATAGGTTTTATCTAAACTATAGTATGAGGCACCGAACTCACCTTTGGTTACAATAACCTCGGGGATTTTAAACCGGTCTTGTATGAATCGTACCTGATCAGCTTCCCCTTTTAAAGAACCACCGAACATGATTTGTACAATACCCAGCTCCGCTTCATTAAACTTGACAATGTCTGCCTTTGATAATAAATGACCTAATTGAGCCTGATTGATAAAGGGCGCACGAAGATTGATATCGAACACTTTAATCGCGTCATTATCCAAAAGATTATAAAGGGTATTCCTTGAGGTTTCATTTCTGGACGCTAAACTTCCGAAAATAAAGTAAGTTGCTGGTTTTATGTGCTTTAGGAGTTGTTGGCCCTGATCAATAAAATCCCAGGCCACCGGAAACACGATTTCATAACTTACTTCATTGCCATTGTTCATTTTGGCAAGAACCTGGCTGGTTTCATATTGCTCATCAACTTGTAGAAGTCCTGTATTTATTCCCCAGTTTTCCATCAATCCAAGGAGTTTACGGCCATTTTCATCGTTCCCAATCCGGCTGATCAGGCTTGAGCCCATGCCCAGCTTATTGAGGTGATAAGCAACATTTAATGGTGCTCCTCCAGGCTGTGGCCCGTCTGGCAGTACGTCCCACAGAATTTCTCCATAACATGTGGCTGGAGTAGAACTATAGTTTGGGTTATTTATCATATTATTCACGTATCATTTAATGCATCAAAACAACATTTTCTCCGATCTGCTCAAGTGATCTTCCTTTAGTTTCCGGCATCATCTTCCATACAAAAATCAGTTGTAAGACCATCATCCCTGAGAAAAAGAAAAATATATTGGCACCTCCAAATGATTCTGCCAGATAAGGAAAGCAGAATGCAATCAGTGCTGCCATTACCCAGTGGGTAGAGCTGCCAAGTGTTTGTCCTTTTGCCCTAACCTGATTTGGGAAGATCTCTGAAATGAATACCCAGATCACCGCTCCCTGAGAAAACGCAAAGAAAGCAATAAAGAGCATTACATAAATCGGGATTTCAAAACCGCTGGATGAACCACCCAGAAAAGCAAATGCAACAAGTCCAAGGGATACAATAAGGCCTACAGAACCAATAAGCATCAAGGTTTTTCGACCAACTTTATCGATGATATTGATGGCCAGTAGTGTAAAGATGAAATTGACCATTCCGATACCTACAGTAGATAAAAGAGAAGAATGCGCTCCAAGCCCTGCCATCTCAAAAATTCTTGGCGCATAATAAATGATGGCGTTTATTCCGGATACCTGGTTGAAGAAGGCAAACAGCACGGCCAGGATAACAGGTGTCTTGTACTTGCCTGAAAAAAGTCCGTCTGTAGATTTATCCCGTTGCATATCCTCACCTGACTTTTTGATAGCGGCAAGCTCTTCATTGCAGTTTAGTGGGTTGATGATGCGCAGGATTTCCAGTGCTTTATCGTATGCACCACGTTTGAGTATAAGCCATCTTGGACTTTCAGGAATAAAATAGATTAGCACCAGGAATATTATTGAAGGAAATGCCTGAACACCAAGCATCCATCTCCAGGATGCCTCGCCTCCCTGACTGAGCAAATAGTTTGAAAGGTAGGATATCAATATACCCAGTACAACATTGAACTGGAAAAGCCCTACAAGCCGTCCCCGTCTGTGTGCCGGGGATACCTCGGAAATATAAATCGGTGCGGTTACAGATGATATGCCTACGCCCAGGCCACCTAAGAAGCGGAATGCTAAAAAGATATACCAGTTATCTGCCAGGGCGGTACCCAGCGAAGAGAGTAAGTATGCAGCAGCTACGAAATAAAGTGTATTTTTTCTTCCGAAATAATCAGATGGACGGGATCCTACAAGAGAGCCGATTACCGTACCGATAAGTGCAATGGAGATGGTAAGGCCATGCGAGAAAGCAGAGAGATTCCAAAACTGCTGTATCGATTTTTCAGCACCTGAAATTACTGCCGTGTCAAAGCCAAACAAAAAGCCGCCTAGGGCCACAACCATGGACCACGCCAGGACAGAATGTTTTTTCATAAAAAGTTTATTATTGGTTAACGATCGCAAATTAGGCCAAATGGCTTCGTGGCACTATTAAAAATCTTTCAAAAACGTTAAAAAATTAAATCAACGTAAGTTATTGTTTATGAGTGATTTGAGTTTTGTCTGCTTCGGCTGTTAGGTTTAACCTTAAATATTGTAACATCAGATGTTAAATTTGGTTACATGATACCAGGCGAGGATTTATCACTCATTTCCAATATTGAAAAGTAATCTATAGCTTTATTAAATGAATAATCAAATATTCCGGAAAATGGCTAATATCCAGGGTGTCAAAGTTTGGCTTTTGGGTCTGATCACTACGCTGTTTTTCTTTAGCTCCTGTTCGGAAAAGAAAGAAGAAAAAAAGTTTACCATCGGTTTTTCGCAATGTGTGGGTTCTGATTTATGGAGGAAAACGATGCTTGAAGAAATGAAAATGGAACTTTCCCTTCGGTCAGGAACCAACTTCATTTATATGGATGCTAACAATAGCAGCAAGAAACAGATTGAACAGGTGGAAGAATTGGTCGATAATCATATTGATCTGTTAATCATATCTCCAAACGAAGCATCTCCATTAACAGATATCGTTGAAAAAGTATATAATAAAGGAATTCCTGTAATTGTTCTTGACCGGAAAACTTCCTCCTCCCAATATACCGCTTATGTGGGTGCCGAAAACCATCAGGTAGGCAAAATGGCTGGCCAATACATCACTAAGCTACTGAAGGGAAATGGCAAAGTGGTTGAGATATTGGGGTTACCGGGATCTTCTCCGGCCATGGAGCGTGATAAAGGATTTTCTGATGAGTTAAGTAAATCACCGGGAATAAAATTAGCAGCTCAGGTTTATGGTAATTGGGTTGCCCGAAGTACACTTTTGGAACTGGAAAAGAATAAAGAAACGATCCTGCAATCTGATGCTATTTTTGCACACAATGATGTTATGGCGGCTAGTGTAAAAGATTTTCTTCGTCATCATAAAGCCTCAGAACATATTAAGGTAATAGGAGTAGATGCGCTTCCTGGTCCGGGTGGTGGGCTACAGCTGATCAGTGAAGGGAAAATATCCGCCAGCGTGTTATATCCCACAGGAGGCAAAGAAGCCATTAGTATTGCTTTCAAAGTTTTAAATAAAGAACCTTTCTCAAAAGAAAATATCCTGCAGAGCTTAGTGATCGACAGTTCTTTAGTTCAGCTAATGAAACTTCAATGGGCAAAGGTATCCAGCCAGCAAAGAGATATTGAACGCCAGCAAACAATGTTATCTGATCAGCTGCGGATCTACGATAATCAAAAGCTGGTGCTTAATTTTATTGTGATCACACTGGTATTGGCCGTGATATTTGGGGGGCTGGCATTTTTCTCCTTATTGGAGAACCGGAAAATTAACAAAAGCCTTGAGCAGAAAAACGTCCAGATTCTGGATCAGCGAAATAAGCTAATCGATGCCTCGGCTAAAATAGAGGCAGCGACTGAGGCCAAGCTTAATTTTTTTACCAATATATCTCATGAGTTCAGAACCCCGCTAACTTTGATTTTATCTCCATTGGAAGATCTCCTTGAAAGCGATAAAATCCAGAGCGGGGAAAAGCGTGAACTGACGATGATTCAAAAGAATGCCTATCGGTTACTGAAGCTGATCAATGAACTTATTGATTACAGAAAGATAGAGCACCAGAAATTTCATGTGCAACCAACAAGCAATAACGTTCAGTCTTTCCTGAATGAAATCATAGAAAGCTTTAGATACGGCGCACTTAAAAAAGATATTGCCTTGAAATTTTCCTTTCCTCAACATGATATCATAGCTAATTTTGACGTAAATATTCTTGAAAAAATCATCCTCAATCTGTTGAGTAATGCATTGAAATTTACCCCGGCGCATGGAAGAATACATGTGGATTTAACCACTGAAGCGAATAATTTTATTATTTCTGTTTCTGACAATGGCAGCGGGATGAATCCAGAGGAATTGCAGCAGGTTTGGGATCAATTTTATCAATCCAATACCAGCGAATCAAGAGGATCTGGCCTTGGCCTTTCCCTTACCCGTGAACTGGTGCATTTGCACGGTGGCACTATTGAGGTACAGAGTAGAAAATGGCAGGGAAGTACATTCACGGTCACAATGCCATACGGAGAGTCCACAGATTCAAAGCTTTCTCCTATAAGCGCAGATGACAGAAGTGTTTCACTAACTGAACAAGTAAAAGTTTATATCACAGAAGAATTACCGGCGGAGAATAGGCAGATTGATTCGATTGGTGAGTATATCAAAGAATATTCCGTCCTGATTATTGAGGATAATCTCGACTTGTTAAATTATCTTCAAGAAAAATTTTCAGTCAATTATGAGGTGTTTACCGCCACAACCGGTAACCAGGGACTTCATGAAGCTTTTGAAAAAATTCCTGACATCATTGTTTCTGATGTGATTATCCCCGGGATGTCGGGCAAAGAAATTGCAAAAAAACTTAAAACAGATCTGCGAACCTCCCATATTCCACTTATCCTGCTCACAGCACAAGCTAGCCCTGAACAGCAGATCGAGGGCATAAACAGTATGGCCGATCTTTATATGACCAAACCTTTTCATTTTGATTTCCTTCAGGCAAATGTACGAAACCTGCTTGCCAACCGTATGTTACTAAAGGAGCATTACATCAGCGATATCAGCTCTGGTGTAGAGAAAAAATCAACATTAAGCGTTCTTGATAAGAAGTTCCTGAATGATTTTGCAGGCATTGTAGAACATCACCTGGGGAATGAAACACTGAATGTGGAAGACCTGGCAAAGATGATCGGTATTTCCCGTATTCAGCTTTACAGAAAGGTGAAAGCATTACTTGACTGCAGCATTACGGACTACATTTTAAACCGTAGATTGAAAAAGGCTACTTACCTGCTGACGAATGAAGATTATTCCATTTCCGAAATCGCCTTCAAAATAGGTATTTCCTCACCAACCTACTTTTCAACCTTGTTTAAAGGGAAATATGGAATGAGCCCCAGTGAGTTTAAGAAAAAACAGAATAATTGAAGATGAATAGTTCGAGTGTTATAGATTCCGGACCTTTTTGAATCATTGGCAAAGAATTATAATGATATACTTTTCTATTTGGTCAGGATACTCAAACGTGGAAAAAACATTTAGGAAGAATGATTTTTTGAAATATCTTCAATAAATTTGATAGGTTTTTTCGATGGATCTTAATCCACAATAATTATGATAAAATCAGCGCATCTGCCTGACCTCTTCACATTACAATCCATTTTTGAAGGCATTCAGGATGCCATATACTGTCATGACCTTGACTTCAGGATCACCAATTGGAGTCCGGCTGCAGAACGTATGTTTGGTTATACCGAACAAGAGATATTGGGCCAATCTGTTTTTATGCTGATTCCAGATGACAAGTATTCAGAGAAGGAAAGGCTGATGCAGGAAGTTTTAAACGATAAGCGTATCAGCCAGTACAGAACAGTTCGTGTTAGCCGCTCGGGGAAACAAATACCTGTCACCTTATCTCTTTCGCCGATTAAAGATGATCAGGGGCAAATTATTGGCATGTCTCAAATTGCCCATGATGTTTCCTTCGAACACCAGGCAGAGGAAAAACAATCCATGCTTGCCGCTATTATAGAAAGTTCTGAAGACGCCATTATCAGTAAAACGCTTGATGGAATCATAACGACATGGAATAAAGGAGCAGAGCATATTTTTGGCTATACCGAAGACGAGGCCGTTGGCCAGCCGATCACAATACTTCTCCCTGCTGATCGTTTGACCGAAGAAGAAACTATAATTGCAAGCCTGCGACGTGGCGAAAAGGTAGACCATATACAGACCATCAGAAAAACAAAAGATGGGCGCCTACTAAATATTTCACTCACCGTATCTCCTATTAAAAATCGCGATGGAGTTGTTATTGGGGCATCGAAGATCGCCCGTAATATTACTTCCCAAAAGGAGTCTGAAAAATTAATTGCTAAGCACATGGAACGCCTGGAATTGTTGAATGTAGTGGGCAGGAGCATTAATGAATCGCTAGACCTTCAGCAAATATTACAGCAGGTAACTGATTCTAGCACAAAGCTAACCGGTGCAGCATTTGGTGCGTTTTTTTATCATCAAGTTAACCAGGAAGGGAAATCTCACTGGTTATACACCATGTCGGGTGTTCCAAGAGAGGCCTTCGTTAATTTACCGACGCCAGATGATACTGCCTTATTTCATTCTATTTTCAGAGAAGGAGTAGTTCGCTCAGACGACATCACCCAGGATGCCCGATACGGTAAAAATTCGCCATTTTTTGGAAAACTTTCCGAACCTCTACCTGTGATCAGTTATCTTACGGTTCCGGTTAAAAACAAATCAGGTGAAGTGATAGGCGGGCTGTTTTTTGGTCATCAGGAAAAGGCAATTTTTAAGCAAGAACATGAGGAACTTGTCCTTACGGTGGCTTCCCAGGCGGCCATCGCTATAGAAAATTCGATGCTTTTTAAAGAGGTACAGGAACTGAGTGCGAAAAAAGACGGATTCATTGCAATGGCTTCTCATGAACTAAAAACACCAATGACTTCTCTTTTTGGTTTTTTGCAGTTGGCCAATCGCAACACGGGTGAAGGGATCGCGAAAAATCTCCTTGAAAGGGCGATCAGACAATTGGAAAAAATGATTGTTCTGGTTAGTGATCTTTTTGATGTCTCCAAAATCCAGTCCGGAAAACTACAACTGAATATAGAAAACCTTAACCTGGCCATCCTTATTCAGGAAATGAAGGAATCTTTTTTACAAGCCCATCCGGCGCATATTTTAACTATTGAAATGCCGGAAGAAAGCTTTGTTAATGCTGATCGCATGCGCCTTGAACAGGTACTCACGAATTTATTGAACAATGCAGTTAAATACGCAACTCAGCAAAAAACAATTGAATTGAAGGTTCAACATTTGGATAATGTGGTACTTACTTCGGTTAAAGATTTTGGACCAGGTATTAGCGAAGAAAACCAGCGTCATATATTCAGCCAGTTTTACCAGGCCAAGGAAAATAAAGACGGTTCATCAGGATTAGGCCTGGGGCTTTTTATATCGAAAGATATTGTTGAACGCCATGGTGGCCTGATTTGGGTTGAAAGCGAACCCGGTAAAGGTGCAACGTTTAATTTTTCTTTACCATTGGCATAAACTATCAGGGCTTAGATAATGGAGGGCATGACAGATTTAAAAAATCGCCGTCATTTCGACTGAAGCGCAGCGAAATGGAGAAATCTTTGAACTATGTAAAAAGATTTCTCCACTGCGGTCGAAATGACGCCTCTTGTGTATCTGACATCAAGCCTCCGATGTATTGAAAAAAATAACTCCTATCAATAATATATATTGTATTCTGCTGATAATGAGTATATATGGCTTTTAAAAATTGCAAATCTATCATCAGCCCTTTCCTCATCCGTATTTTCAGTTGATAATTCATTATAAATCAGGTTTTATTAGGATTATGGATCAAAGCTAACAAAGCCTTAATCACTTAAGATGTAATTATAAAGTGAAACCTACAGTATAAACCTGTTTTTTATAGACACTGGGAGACATGCCTGTAAGTTTTTTAAAGGATTTTGAAAAGTAGGAGAGATTATCAAATCCGGTTTGTGTTGCAATATCCGAATAGGCAAGCCTGCTGGTGGCTAATAAATATTGCGCCCGTTCAATCCGTTTTTCAAGAATATAGGTAACTGGCCGCTGGCCGGTAAAAGTTTTGAATAAACGGGAGAAATAATCAGGATGCTGATTTATACGTGAAGCCAGACTGGTTACGGATAGTTCCTGCTGCAAATTTACAAGGATATAACCTACTGTTTCAGCTATTTTGGCTGGCGCATGTCGTTCCTCATGTTTCCGATGTAACTGCGGTTGGAGTAAACGCCCCATCAATTGAAGTAGTATGCCCTGTGTTTCAAGGTAACTTGCTAAGCCCTGCATATTGTTCAGTTCCTGGTATTCTTTATAGAAAATATTTTTTTCATAAATTTTTGGGTCATCAGACCGGTTAATGCCACGACCTGGATTTATTTCGAGCAGCCGCTTAAAAAGATCAATGTCCATCTGTGTTGCCTTGATTTTTGAAACATTGCGGCTTCTTGCAAATAGAGAAGTGCCGTTTGCAGATTCTTCAAAAAACTGTACAAAATATTGGCTCAAATATCCGTTGCAATGCAGATTACAAAGTGTGAAACTGGGTATTATATACAGATATCCCGGTTCAAGTTTTAAAGATCCCGAGGGGTCAGATACCTCACCGTTCCCATCGTCTATATAATAAATCCGGAAATACGGACTGATCACGTTCAGGTAGTTCCATTTTTCTGTTAATTTCACATAATCTACATTGAGCAACGAAAAGGTATTTTGCAGGACTCTTTTGATCATTTTCTAAATGTCGGATTTTTACAATAAAAAGTCTAATTTATTCAAAAATAGGTCGGATAAGATGTTTATTTTTGATTATAATACCAAGTATAAACCGTTAGGGAGGCAGGAGTCTTGCAATTATCATCATCTGATTATTGCTGCCAGATATTAGCGGCCCCGATCTTCACAATATTGAAACCGGAATAGTAGCTTTTAAATGATCACACAATGAAAAAAAGAATATTCTTAAGCATAATTACAATTTCCATGTTGTTAAATGCACAAGCTCAGCAAAAGACCACTACTACTGAGCAAGGTAAATTCAGCCCTACCGATGAATCCTTACAACAGTATAAATATCCCGACTGGTTCCGTGATGCCAAATTTGGTATCTGGTCGCATTGGGGTCCTCAGGCAGTTCCTCGTCAGGGCGATTGGTATGCCAAAAACATGTATTTACAGGGTAATAATCAAAATAAATATCATGTAGAGCATTATGGAACACCATCCAAATTTGGTTATAAAGACATTATCCCGCTTTGGAAGGCAGAAAAATGGAATCCTGAACAATTAATGGCGCTTTATAAAAAAGCGGGTGCCAAATATTTTGTAAGCATGGGTTCGCACCATGATATGTTCTTTTTGTGGAATTCGAAGATACATAAATGGAATTCGGTAAATATGGGGCCGCATAAAGATGTAGTTGGACTTTGGCAGAAAGCAGCAAAAAAAGAAGGTCTCCGTTTTGGGGTTTCTGAGCATCTTGCTGCAAGTTTCAACTGGTTCCAGCCCAGCCATGGGTCGGATACAACCGGCCAGTTTGTCGGTGTTCCGTATGATGGCCGCGATCCTCAATATTCAGACCTGTATCATTTACCTGCCGACTCGAGCAATATCAAAGAATGGTTGACCAATAATCCTGCATGGCATAAAAAATGGTTAGAAGACGTAACCGAACTTATTGATCTCTATCAACCTGATCTGCTTTATTCTGATAGCAAAGTTCCTTTTGAAGAATATGGGCGTAAAATGGTGGCACATTATTATAATCAGGATATGGTCAAAAATAAAGGTAAACTGGAAGCCGTTTACACGCCTAAAGAAGCTTCCGGAGGTAAATGGGCGCAGGATGTAGAACGTGGTGTGCTGGATTCGATCAGCCCTTTTCCGTGGCAGACCGATACATCAATTGGCGATTGGTATTACAGAACAGGACAACGTTACAAGAGTGCGAATGGAATTGCCCAGCTTTTAATTGATGTGGTGAGTAAAAATGGAAATTTACTGATTAATGTTGTACAGACACCGGAAGGAGATTTAGAGCCTGATGTAATCAAAATAGTAACGGAAATAGGCGAATGGACCAAGACTTATGGCGAAGGAATTTATGCTACAAGGCCTTGGAAAGTCTACGGTGAAGGACCATCTACAATTAAATCGAACCAGAAAAAAGGCGTTTTCGGCGGATTGACAGACACCCGTGAATACGAGGCTACAGATATCCGTTATACAACAAAGGGACGCGACCTTTTTGCGTTCTGTTTAGCTGTTCCCAAAACAGATATAAAAATGGAATTGTTGGGGAAAAATTCTAAATATCTGGATAAACCGATCAGTTCTGTTACCCTTTTGGGCAGTAAAGAAAAATTGGACTGGACACAAACTGGTGGTTCACTGGTGATCAAAAAGCCGAAAAATTATCCGGCCTGGGCGGTAACAGGATATAAAATAGAATTTAAGAAATAACACTATCCTATTAAATCCGCTTTGGTGGAAACTGAACGCTGCATACCGTGAGCTTGGAAGTAGTTTAATTATCATGTCAATAATTAAACTAATGGAAATTTTATAATTACAAATGAAAAGATACTGTTTGGCCCTTGATCTGGTTGATGATGAAAAACTTATCGCAGAATATGAAGCGTACCATGTTAATGGATGGCCTGAAATTAAACGCAGCATAACTGATTCTGGAATACTGGATATGGAAATTTACCGCATTTCTAACCGCTTATTTATGGTGATGGAAACGCAAGACGATTTCAGTTTCGAAAAAAAGGCACTTATGGACGCTTCCAACCCACGGGTTGAGGAGTGGGAAATGTTGATGTGGAAATATCAGCAGGCACTGCCTTTTGCAAAGCCAGGTGAAAAGTGGGTGTTGATGAAAAATATATTTCAGTTAAAAGGCTAACGACAATCAAAACGAACCGAGGGGCCTAAGTTTGCCCCTCTTTATTTTCGGAACCAGTAGTTTAAGATCTCTATCAGGCGGTATGATTAGGGTGTTAACCCTTATGCATTCCTACAAATGCCAAATCGAATCCAATAAATTTGATTTGGATTAGGAGGGAGGGTTTTAAGCATTAATTTCAAGCCTATATCCTTTAGACCGTATCACAACAATGTTGATAGCAGGGTCGTGCTCCAGTTTTTTTCTGAGTTTTGATATAAACATATCCAGGCTACGCCCTACAATAACACCTTCGTCTTCCCATATTTCTTTCTGCAACCGGCTTCTCTCTATAAGTTCATTAGGAGACCTTGCGAAGATGAGCAGTAACCTGGTTTCAGTCCCGGTTAATTCTATCATCTTTTCGTTTATGGTGAGTTTACGATTTTTCGCATCAAATAAAACTGAACCCAACCTAATCAAGTCTGGATGCTGATCATCACTGGGTAAAGCTCTTCGCGGTTTAACAGATCTGAAAAAAATAAAACCAACAAACGCTAAAAATGGCAGGCTGCCCAAAAGATATCCATTCTTTGAGGTATTTATGCCTGTCGGTTTCAGTTTAATGTCGATCATGTAACGTGCTTTCGGCTGTTTTCTTCCTATGCAAGCTATAATTTCATCTTTTTTATTTTTGGATATTGCGTACGCATAGGCTACGCTGGAGTCGCTAAAGTTTAAAACTTTAACAACATAATCATCAGCCAGCGGGTCATTGGCCAACAACCGTTTAGTGGTATTCACCAGGGAGATGGGGTCGAAAGCAAACTCCTTCTCAAATCTGATCAGGTACTCATTCTCAGCAACCTTTTTTATCGGAAGCACTCTCGATGTGCTGTCGCCCGACTGTAAAAGTAGTTCATGTCCGATCCGGCGGAACAAAACTTCTCTTCTGGCGAAATCAAAGTCCTCGTTGCCGGTCATACTGAAAGCCGCACAGGTGACAGCGATAAACAAAACCAGTATGAATCCAAATAGGTATTTACCTTTCGCGTAGAAGTGATTTTGGCTATTAAGCATAGTGTCAGCTTTTTATTTACAAAGTTTACATTTTTATTTACAATTCAAATGTCTCAAGCTGGAAAATGTCAAAGTAATTTTGCTGAATCAACTTTGATAGCACATAAAAAAATAAAAGAAGGTCTATCTGATTTGACTTATCAAGAGAATCTATATGTTATTTAGTAAACCCCAAAAATCATGAAAAAATTAATTTATGTACTGATGTTACCACTGGTTGTGGTGAGCGGACTAGTATTTGCTAATCGTGAAATCAAGACTGAAACTGCTAAAAAGCCGTCCTCAAAGTCGCTTTCTGTTGCGGAAAGGAAAGCCGAAAGGAAAAGATGGGAGGCTACACCCGACGGCATAAATTACAAAAAATGGGAGGCTTCTCCTGAAGGTAAAAAAGTGCTTGCCGGTGCCGCTAAAATAAGGAAGCATATACATGCTTTCACTAATATGGAGGCAGTTGTAACTTCTCTTTCTCTTCCGCCAGGATCAAGATTAGGTTTTGGTGTTATGGCCAGGATTAATGGTGAAGATTACATTGTAAAATTTGAGCCGGAAAAGTCTCAACTCGAGCAATTGCATAGCCTGAAAGTTAACGACAAAATAGTGTTAAGAAGCCACAGCGTATCGCATGCGCCTAAGTATTCATATCCAATAATATCTTGCGAATATGTAGAACGTGATGGTAAAGTGATTTTTAAACGTGTTCCCCGAAAAGGCGGTTGCTGAGTAAATAAATTATAAAATATATACATTGTTGTTAATGCTTGCTTTAACATTTCTTCCAAGAGACATCTTAGCAAAAGCATCAGAATCTTTAACAAGTAAAGTTCATAAGATTTTGAACGGAATTGTTTTAGATTAAAGTTAACGTCGGGTACATACCAGGAAGAAAGTTTTTCGAAACATTTTTCCTGGTTAACCTATCGAATGAACACATCTCTGTTAATTTACATTCGTTTTTAGCGTCCTTGTCTAGATCGTCATGCTGATCCGATAGCATCGGATTTATTTACAAGTAGAAATAGCATTTTCAATCGTCTTGTAGCTACTATGTGGTCAGCATCTGTCCTGCTAAATAGAAACCTCTTTTCAGGCTAAGTAATTGGTTCATATTTTGATAGCTTAAAGTTATGATTAATATTAGCCCCGAAGTAAAGCAACAAGCGCAGTTATTTCTCTCAAGGAATCAGAAAATTGCTGCTGTTAAGGTAGTTAAAGATCACAGCGGCTGTGGTTTAAAAGAAGCAAAAGATTATGTAGATGCTCTTGAAGAAGGAGTACAGCAACCTATAAACAATCCGGCAGATCTGGATGCAGAGCTATTGGTTATTTTAAGTCAGGGCAATAAATTAAATGCCATTAAACATTATAAGGATGCAACGGGCGCTGGCTTGGCCGAAAGCAAAGATTATGTTGAAAAGCTAATGCAGTTTAAGCCTGGCAGCAATATGGTACAACAAAGCAGGGACACCGATATTAAAAATATCATCTCTGAGAATTCCGGAAATAATCAAAATCCACTCAGAAATTTTTTGATAAAACTGGTACTCATTATTTTGATTGCAGCGGCTTTAACCTATCTCATGTTTAAAATTTAACAGTGCATATTGCAATATTTCTGATAGAATTAAAATGTGGTGCTCAGAAATCTTATCTTGATTTCACACACATAAATAAACCTTAAGAATATGAAAATCACATTAGACACAAAATCCCTTTTGCTGGGATTCTTGGGCGCTGGCTTAATGTTTACGGCCATCAGTTTTAAAAACGGACAAGATCAAACCGGTGGAAGATACCACACCGAAGTAAATGCCAATAATATGGTCGTGATCCTGGATAGCGAAACCGGAAATTACATTATTGCCCCTCCGGTACAGCAAACTGGAAAAACGACTTGGATAAAAGGCGAGTTTAATAAAACATTTAGTACGGCGGTAGACAATAAAAAAGAGCCGAAATAGTAAAGTTTTATTGTCGCAATAGATCGTCATTGCGAGCGAACATTCAGCAATTCTTCATCTTAAAGTCGTCCTTTCGACCGTAGCGGAGAAATCTATTTCACAATAGTTTAGATCTCTCCGCTCCGCGGTGCATCGGTCGAGATGACGATTTTTTTATTGGGATCTCATCCATGCGCTGTGGTTCGCGAACCAATTTTTTATTTCACCATTTAAGAAGTATAAGTTCATTTAAGCTTATATTTTCTTAAATGTCTTATATGGTTACAGTAATAGCGCTCTCATATTTGGTCATCCCGAGGTTTAATTTATTTTATAAAAATCAATATGAGTGGCGTACAATTGTTTTCTTTTGCCCTAAAATCTACCCCAACTTCCTGCCTGTATTAATTACATTGACGCCATTAAAACGGGTGGTGGCGCTGCCGTGCGAAACCGCACTTGCTTGCCCTGGTTGACCTTTACCATCAGAAAATGTTCCGCCGAGGCGGTAATCGTTTTTATCACAGCGCTGCACACAGGAGTTCCAGAATTCCTGGGTATTGGCCTGATAGGCAGCATCTTTAAACATGCTCACAATTTTACCTTCCTTAATTTCGTAGGCCAGTTGTGCGCTAAATTGGAAATTATAACGCTGTTGATCAATAGAATAGGAATTGCGGCCAAACATATATATGCCTTTTTCTACATTTTTAACCATATCGGCCGCGCTTAAAGGTGCATTTCCTGGAGCCAGGGAAACATTGGGCATTCGCTGAAACTGGATGCTGTCCCAACTGTCTGCATAACAGCAACCCTGCGATTCTTTTAAACCTAAAATATGCGCCTGATCGCGGATGGTTTGGTAATTCACCAGGATCCCATCTTTAATGATATCCCATTTGCCACATTTTACACCTTCATCATCGTAACCTACGGCACCTAAAGAACCTGTTTCCAGTTTATCGGCTATAATGTTTACTTCTTTGCTCCCGAAGTTGAATTTTTTCGATTCCCATTTGTCCAGTGTTAGGAAACTTGTTCCTGCGTAATTGGCTTCGTAACCTAAAACGCGATCGAGTTCTGTAGGATGACCTACCGATTCGTGGATGGTTAAAAACAGGTGTGAAGGATCCAAAACGAGGTCGTATTTGCCTGGTGTTATGGGTTTGGCTTTTAGTTTTTCGTCAACATGTACCGCCGCTTCACGCACATCTTCCAGGATATCGTAGCGTTTTTTGTACATCGTAACCGGGCCGCCTTTTATTTTTTCTTCTTCTTTAGGTTTAAGGTATTCGAAACCCATACCCATTGGTGCGCTTAAGGCATTTCTGGTTTCGAATTTGCCGCTTGCCGCATCGGTTTTGGTGAGCGTAAATGTTGGCCATATTCTGTGGATATCCTGATCGATATAAGATCCGTCAGTAGAGGCAAAGTATTTTTGCTCATTGATCATGAAGAGATTGGAGCTGATGTACTTTGCACCACCTTTCATCGCCTCGCTGTTTACTTTTAAAAGCAGGTCAACTTTGTCGGCAATGGGTACTTCAAAAGCATTGATTTCGATCGGTGTTTTCCAGCTTACTTCTCCATATCCTTTTTGTGCCGCCAGTTGGACAGGCTCTTCCATCAGTTTGGCATTTCCTTTAGCAATGGCTACGGCAATTTCTGCAGCTTTGGCAATGCTCGTATCATCCATATTGTTGGTGGCAGCAAAGCCCCAGCTTCCGTTGGCAATTACGCGTACACCCAAACCATAGGATTCGGAATTGGAGATGTTTTCTACGCGTGTTTCCCTGGTGGCCACAACCTGGTTCAAATACCTTCCAATACGGACATCAGCATAAGTAGCACCTTTGCTTTTTGCAGCGTTGAGCGCAACATCAGCCATTTTTTTCTTTAAGGCCACATCAACTGGGGTTAAAGATTCTTCAATAGAAATCATCTTGCCGAAAGCAGGAATATTAGGCATCATACTGGCACCAAGGCCAACACCCGTCATGTATAGGAAATCTCTTCTTCTCAATTTTTTAATTGTTTATTAATAAAAAAAGGGTGTCATCTCGACTGCAACTGCCGATTTTTCATCGGTTTTGGAATGGAGAAATCTATTAAGTTGAGTCAACTATTAAATCTCTTTGTTCTGTTGCGCTGCAGTAAATATGACGATTTAACTTATACCCTTCTAATCCGCTTAGGGTGGCCTTCGGAGGGAATAGTAGTTATTAAATAAGAGTATTATTCTTAAATAAGATCGTTATTTCGACTGTAGCTGCCGATTTTTCATCGGTAGCGAAATGGAGAATCTATTTAAAGAGATTTAGATCTCTCCATTCCGTTGCACTTCAGTCGAGATGACGACACTAGTTAAACCGCGTCTGATAATGAAGTAAACGTAAAATCCCTGATTTTCATTGGTGGGATTAATCCGCTTCCTGTTCTTACCGGTTTACCCAGAGCTTCCACATTGTTGAGCATAATTACCGGGCTTTCGTTGAACCTGAAATTTTTGATTGGGAATTTAATTTCCCCGTTCTCGATGTAAAAAGTACCGTCACGCGTTAATCCGGTAAGTAATAACGTTTGCGGGTCTACAGAACGGATGTACCAGAAACGGGTAACCAATATACCTTTTTCGGTGCTTTTGATCAGGTCTTCCAATGATTGTGTGCCACCTTCAATAATCATGCTGCGGCTAAAGGGAAGTGGTTGAACATTTTTCTGTGCAGCCCAATATCTCGAATAAGACAGGTTTTTCACGACTCCTTTTTCCACCCATTGGGTTCTTGTTACCTGCAAACCTTCTCCTGTAAATGTAGAAGATGGAATTTCAGTATTCATGGGGTCAGAATAAATATTTACATTTTCAGAGAATAACTGTTCACCTAAACGGGTACCTCCTCCTTTTTTGCTCATAAAACTCCGGCCTTCGTCGGCACTTCTGGCATCAAAACCCCTGAACATATTGCCAATAATATCGCTGGCTGCAAGTGGTTCTAAAATAACAGTATATTTTCCGGGTTCAATGGCTTTAGCACCTGCAGAACCATTGGCTTTGCTTGCTGCAATTTTGCTAAGTGCCAGCGTATCCATTTTATCAAGGTCATTAAAGCCTTGCTCAACGTAGCCTGATCCTGTTCCTTGTTTGTTCCTAACGGTTACCGAAAAAGAAACATCGGTACCTTTATTGTAGGCGAACAAACCTTTAGAGTTCATGATCGCGTTAAAACGGGTTGAGTTTTCTAAGAAACCGGCCGCATCTAAACCAGCTGCTTTTGATACACTTAAACTTTTTCCTACCATTTCGGCTCTGGTATCAGGCGTCATGGCAGCAGTTTTAGCATTAAAGGTATTTGATTCGGCAAAAGTCTGTGGACCTAATGGAGGCATAAATTCAGGATTTTCTGGTGCCAGCATGGCCAGTTCTTCTGCTCTTTTTACCACCTTTTGCAGGGAAGCATCATCAAATTCATTTATAGTTGCCGAACCGGTTTTTTTACCAAAAGTGGAGTTTACACCTAAACTCATGGTACTGATCTGTCCTGCGGTAGAAACGGCGTTACGGGCATAACGGATATTCCCGCCATCAGAACCGTTTAAACCTACTTCGCAGAAATCGGCTTTAGAAAAACCGATTACTTTTTTTAATATCGCTTGGGCTTCTTCTTTACTTAATATGGCCATAATTATATTTTTCTTGCTGTATTGATAACATTAACTCCATTAAACCTGGTGGTGGCACTACCATGCGAAACGGCACTGCTTTGAGAAGGTTGCCCTTTTCCATCATTAAACGAACCACCTAAACGGTAGTCACTTTCGTCGCAAATGGCATTACACGAATTCCAGAACTCCTGCGTATTCGCCTGATAGGCTACATCGTTGAGCATGCCTGCAATTTTACCATCCTTAATTTCGTAGAAGATTTGTCCGCCAAACTGGAAGTTATAGCGTTGCTGATCGATAGAAAAACTGCCATCACCGATGATGTAAATGCCTTTTTCTACATTTTTGATCATGTCGTCTACACTTAGTTTTTCTTTGCCCGGTTGAAGTGAAACATTTGGCATACGCTGGAACTGAACATCATCCCAGCCCTGTGAATAACAGCAACCATTCGATTCTGTTAAGCCGATAATGTGTGCCTGATCACGGATGGCCTGGTAGCTTGTTAGTATGCCATTCTTGATCAGATCCCATTTTTTACATTTTACGCCTTCATCATCGTAGCCAACTGCACCTAAGGAACCTACCTGGGTTTTATCGGCTATAATATTTACTTTATCGCTGCCAAATTTGAAATTTTTTGATTCCCATTTATCTAAAGTAAGGAAACTGGTGCCTGCGTAATTGGCTTCGTAGCCTAAAACACGGTCTAATTCTGTAGGGTGACCAACAGATTCGTGTATGGTTAGCCAAAGGTGTGAAGGATCTAAAACCAGATCGTATTTACCTGGCTCAACCGATTTTGCCTTTACTTTTTCGGTTGCTACACGGGCTGCTTCTTTTACATCTTCCAGCATATCATAACGACCTTTATAACGCGTTACAATTCCAGTAACCTTATCTTCCGGGCGGGCATGCATATATTCATAACCTTTACCAGAAGGCGCACTTAATGCATTCCGCGTTTTAAATTTACCCGATTCGCGGTCAACTTTAGTTACGTTAAAAGTTGGGTAAATGCGATGAACATCCTGATCGATGTAAGAACCATCAGTAGAAGCAAAGTATTTCTGCTCATTAACTGCGAAAATAACGGAATTTACAAAATTGGCTCCATTTTGCATGGCCACGTCGTTCACATTCAAAAGCAGGTCTACTTTCTCCTTTACCGGAACTTCGAAGGCATTTATTTCGATAGGCGTTTTCCAGCTTACCTCGCCATAACCCTTTTGCGGAGCCAGTTGAACCGGTTCACCCTGTATTTTAGCATTGGCTTTTGCAACGGCAACGGCTTGTTCGGCTGCTTTGGCAATGGCATCTTTTGTTACATTGTTTGTGGCAGCGAAGCCCCAGCAGCCATTGGCTAAAACGCGAATGCCTACACCATACGATTCGGTATTGGCTACGCCTTGAACACGTTTTTCGCGGGTGGCTACAAATTGGTTTAAATAACGCCCGATGCGGATATCGGCATAAGTTGCACCTTTAGATTTTGCTGCATTTAGTGCAACATCAGCCAGTTCTTTTTTGATTTTTACATCTACACCATCTAGCGCCTGTAAGGGATCTATGGGAGTTCCGAATGCAGAAAGGTCGGGAAGGAGTAGGGCACCCACACCCATTCCGGATAAGTAGAGGAAGTCTTTTCTTTTCAATTGGTTGAGTTTAGTTAGTTTACGATTTCAATATAGCCAATTATGAGGTGAAAACTGGAAATGGATTATAACATTTTAGTTTCAAAGGCAGAAAAAGGAGCGGTTTTTTCTATTAAGGTTTTTTTTAACTACAGATGAGCACGGATAACCACAGATTTTTTGTTTTTTTCTTCGTTGTCATTCTGAACGTAGTGAAGAATCTTTTAATTATATGTTATTCTTGCTTGCGCTCATTTCCAGACTAGTGCAGAAATAGTTACACGATTTCATCGTTGCAAACGATGTATTATTAAACGCCCGTTAAAAACGAGCGTGAGCGGAGTTGTTGGCAGTCCGTGTTTCATCGGTGAGGGATCCTTCACTGCGTTCAGGATGACAAAACTTAACTTATTTAATCGCCAAAATCCTGGCCTCGTACCATAAAAAGGCAGCAGCCAGTAAAAATCCGGCAAAAAACCACCAAATTGATACTTCTTCCTCAAGAATAGTATGTGTTAATTTGTTTTTTGCCTCAGTAGTATTCAGGTTTTTGAGAAAATGATGTGTTCCATCCAGCTTTTTCTGGTTTTTGAGTGCTTCCCAATCCTTTTTTTTATAGATATATATCGGCTCGATAGCTTGGTTTATTTCTAAATTAGTCCAGCCTGATTTTTTAGGCCAATAAAAAGCATCCCATTGAAAGGGAAGTTCCATGTTTTGCCTTGGACTGAGTAAAAAGCTATCAATTTTTAATGTTGGTACCCTGTTTGATTCAGCCAGATCTGCAATAATTCTTGTTTTTTGGTTTATAACAGGGAATTGAGGAATGATGTTCACCGATTGGATATCATTTCTTTTTCTTGCCGTATTGGCCAAAAGTTTAGACCAATAGGTTGCATAATCATTTTTTTGCCCTGAAAGTAACCAGTTGTATGTGGAAGAAAGTGTAGAGACCAGTATTTTGCCATAACCATTGATGGTGCTATTGACTACCGTTTTTCCGCTTGCATCGATAATAACCGACTGCTCGTTTTGGTTTGTCTTTAAAAATAATGCTTGTTCGAGCGGCAATGGATTAAACTTTAAATGATCCTCTTTTAGGGTTAAATTAAGTGTTTTTCCTTTTAAAGGAGGAACTTCAAACCGGCTGGATTTACCACTTAGCGATGTTAAAGCTTTAGAACCTGTTACCCTGATCAATAAGCCCATATCATTATTAACGGCAATATTTATTGAGGACCTTTCGCCGGTGCTTATGGCGACCAATTCTTCTTCGTCAATGATCAGGAGGTCGAATTTTTTCAGGGATGAACTACTGATCTGAGTAAGGTTTACGCTATCCAGATTGAGGAAATCGAAAGCATATTTGTTTTTACTGATCTGACTTCTAAAAGCCAATGGATATTGGTTTTCATAAAGCCAATTTTTTAAAAATTTATATTCGAAATCTGGAAAAGAAGCCAGTATTAGCACTTTCATAGGTGCCTGGTCACCAACTTGTACAGGAACCGGGTCTTTAGCCAGGGTATCTTTTTTTTGCAAACTGATCAATTCATAAACAGCTTTTCCTGTTTGTTTTGGGGCAGTTTTAAAAGAGAAGGCTTTATTCGATTTTGCTTCAATAACGGTGGAGTCTACTGTTTTACCTAAACCTTTAAGGAAAAGTTTGACCGATTCATCGCCAGAATTTTGATAAGTACCCTGAACCTGTAATAATTCGGTAGTTTTTAATTTGGCTGGCCAATTGGCAGCGATTATGCCTGTGGGATTCACAGCAGGATGGAAAGTGATCTGGTACCCTTTGAGTTGCTCCAATTCTGGTGCATTTAATCCATAACCGTAAATGGTCAGTTTTCGGAGATTTGGATTCGATTTTAAGAAATAGGAGAGATCGGAAAGAATTGCGAACTTCTCATTTTTTAAATCTACCGATGGAAGTGCATATTTTTTCCCCTTTAGTTTTGAAACAGAATCGGGATTTGCACCGTCTGTGAGCAAAATAATTTCATCAGGGTTTTGTTTTACATGTGTGTCGTATCTGATCGGTACAATTAACAGGACAAAACAGCCTATGGCAACGATATTCGCTAAAATTCGCCATATTAATCTGGCCCGATTTGTCCGGCTCACCTCTTTGTAGAGTAAAAAGGCCATTAATAATAAACCAGCCAGCATAGCGATGTATTTAAATTCCATATCTATCTGCCCGCTTTACTTAAGTTATTAAAATAATTCTGGTACAATGCCGAAGCTGGTCCGGCACTTTGTATTTGTGGTTTGGCCAATTCGACATTGATCATTTTCTGTATGGCCTGCTGTACCAGATCAATCTCTTTAAGCATTGGTTTATTTGCTGCACCTAACCTTCTTAAACTTGTTAGGGCATTTAAATAAGTTGAGGGATGATCTGCAGCTGCACCAATCATGTATTTTTCTGTTTCGCTAAGTAAGAATTGATCTTGCCCACTAAACTTCTTGCCTGTTTTTCTGCTTTCCAACAAGGCGAGTGCTGCTTTTAAAGAAGCTGTTCGTTTTTCTTTTTGCTCAAACGACATTTTCTGCACGGGCTGTGTGATTTTGTCCAGCTCACCGCTTAAACGTTTCTCGGGTTTTAAAGCCGAAACTTTAACCGTGGTTTTGGCCACATAGGCCCGCGATTTCTGCTGCAGATCTTTGAGCAATCTCAATGCTTTATATTCGTAAGGTAATGCTTCCTGTGGTTTGTAAGTCCGTAAACGCAGTTCAGCATTCCACATTTCGGTTAAAACGGCTTTTAATTGCGCTTTCATTTCGGGTTCGAAAAAAGTGGCATCTTCAGCAATATCATGTTTATGGGCGTATTTGTCCATAATGGCACTTACATCACCAAACTTTTCACCCTCAATTTTATGTTCCGCATGCTCATCGTGGTCATCATGATCACCGCCAATTTCAGTTTCATTCTCTTCGCCTAAAAACTGCCCGTAACGCAGCCTTAATAACTTTTGATCAATCCCTAAGTCGTTACTTATGGTTTTAAAAGTTGCAGCATGCAATGTTGATTGTTCTTTCAATAATTTCTCGGTATCGATAATGATCTGTCTTTCGCTCCTGAAATATTCCGGAACCAGGTTAACGCCATTGGTCATCCCGGCTAAACTCATTAATTCGGTGGTATCAACAATTGAAACAAAATACACATCTGAACGGCTCGATTGACCGTGGTTATCCATGGCTTTGACGAAAAAGTAAAGTTCATCACCCGGTTTCATGCCAAGGCTTTTTAAGTCGATCAGTTTGCTAAGTGCAATGCTTTTTTTGTTGTTGAAACTGGTATTGAATGAGAGTTTTTTCTCTGTAAAACTTACGCCTTCGCCTTTTCCACTGGCCATGGTTGCGGATATAAAAGCATCGTTGATCCCATAATCATCGGTGAGTGATACATGGAGATTAAATTTTTGCGGCTGACCGATATCAATGGTAGTGTGCTGTTTTGGTTGCGTAATTTTAATGGTTACCGGCAGATCGGGAATCACTTCAATCTGGTAGAGATCTGATTTTTTACCGTCAAGATCCAGTTGGTAAAAGCCAGATTTTTTGATTGTTTTGCTGAAAATCCATTGCGTATGCGCTGAATTTAGCGCTTTTAAAAGTGAAATTTCATTATCGTTAAAAATAAGTGTTAACTTTTTAATGCCAATGTTAGTCTCTATTTTCCAGTTCACTGTAGCACCTGTTTCGGCAGCAATGCCAAACTGCTTTTGTTTCCGCTCCCCTTTTCCGGTATAGGCAGGCGGAATGATGGTGGCACTAAAAGTAGAAATCTCTGCAGGTATATTTTCTTTTATCGCAGGAACCTTATTCTTGGTTTCCCAGGTAACGAAATCTGTTTTGTTGATTTGGGGGATTTTTGTAATTCCAAAGCTGATGATTAATGCCAAAAAGAGTATCGTTAAGCCAAAATATAATCTTTTAACAGGTTCTTTCGGCTGCGACAAATTCAGAACGATGTTTTCTATTTTGATGCGCTGGAGTTGTTGCAGCATAGATAATTCTGTTTCATTCTGGAGCAGTAAATCGGCGCTTTCTTCCAGCTCGGGGTAACGGTTGTTAAGAAACCTCGAAACATCAGAATCAGTAGTTCTCCAAACCGGTTTGCTGAGCAATAAAATGGCGGTAATAATTGTGAAAATAAACGCAAAAATCCAGACAGGTAAATGTAGCAGATAAAAACCTGTAACCGATAAAAGTAAAGCAATGCCTAAAGCAATGGCAAGAGTGCCGATCAGGTAAAAGCTAATCCACCTGATCCTTAAGTTACGGATCCAATTTCTACCTTCAGCTTTTAACATAGTTCGGTTTTTTTCTGAAAGATAAAATACGTTCGGTGGTAAAAATCAAAAATGCCGCTACCCAAAATAGATTTCCCAAAGGTTTGTTTTTGATCGTTTTAGCAGCAATTTCCGTTTTATTTTGCTCAATCGATCCATTTTGTGATACCACACGCTGATCAGCAGGATGGTCTTCAATGCCAAAATCATTCGAATTTTTGTCCTGGATAACAATCGGCATTAATGCTTTTACAAACAATCCATTCCAAACCAGCTCGTTCCATTGCGGATTGAATCGGCTATAAAAATGAAAAATGTTTAATTTATTGGTCTTGTTTTTTGTTAAAATTGCGTTTCCGAAGCCATCCGTCCATATTTTGTCTGCCTGTTGATCTGACTCAATTCTTTTGCTCAATTTAATCTGACGGCCATCCAGGTTAATAAATGATGGTGCAGCCACCAATTTCCCTTTTTCGTATTGAAATAATGTTCCATCCGGTGCAATTGATGATCTGAAATCTGCTGAAACCGGATTATCTGATATCCAAAAACCAATTGATGCTTTTTCTGCAGCTGCATTGATGATGATTTTCCGCTTGGTGAAACTTTTAATGGCTTTTAAGGCTGCAATTAAGTATTTACTGTCTGTAGTGCCGGGATTTTCATGTATCGCTACTCGTATCGGCCCCTCATCCGAAGAATTCAAGACTTGGTAGCTGGTATTGGAAGGATTGGATTTCGCTTCGTACTTTTTTCCTGCGTAAGTGGCAATCCAATTGCTTAAAGTATCGCTTTGCTTTAAAGGAACCCAACTCAGCTTATAATTTACAGCTGGCAGTTCGTTACCAAAGCGGTTTAAGCGGTGGTCGGCAAAAAAATAAACTTTAGCTGCCGGTGGAATAAATTGATTGGCTGCGCTAAACAATGCTGTATAACTTAAGGTACTAACCTGCTTTGGTCCGTTAAGAGTGGTATCTTTTAAGCTTAATGGTTTAAAACCCACATTAAAATCGTGGATTTCATAACCTTTTTTTAATAATGAATCGATTGTTTTTCGATGCGTTTTAAAAACCCGGGGAAAATTTTTTTTCTCTACTAAAATCCATCCGTTTTTAGTACGGCCAGATACTATTTTTTTAAGATAAGGCTGTGCCAAAAGGAATGCCAGCAGCACCAAAAGCAAACAGCGCAGTACAAACAAAAGCCAATCGTTAATTTTGAAACTTTTAGAACTGGCGCTCGAACTTTCGCCCAGTAAAGCAATACTACCGATTTTAATGGTTTTACCCTGTTTAACATTCCACAGGTGTATAATGAGCGGAACAATGATGCCAGCAAACGCAAATAAACCTATGGAATATAAAAAATGCAATGTTAAATTTTGAGTTTACTTCTTTGTTTTAAAAAATCCCTTAATGCCTGATCCAGCGGTTCGTCAGTTGTAATTGTTCGGTAAAAAATCCTTCTATCCAGAAGCTTTATCCTGCTTTCTTCCAGGTAAGCATTAAGTTTGTTTTGATAGTTGGTCCTTTCTTTCGCTTGATCAATCTGAATGGTTTCGCCTGTTTCCAGGTCTTCGAAAGTCGTATAACCTTTAAAATCCAGGTCCAATTCATTTCTTGATAAAATATGAAAAACCACGATTTCGTGCCTTAAAGTATTCAACGTATCTAATAATTTGATGATTTCATCGTCTTTCTGGTAAAGATCGGTGACAAAGATCAGCAATTCGCGTTTTTGGGCACCGGCAAGCAACTCTTTATAATGGATAAGTTTGGTAAATGTTCCGTCGGGATGAATCTGCTCCAGTTGGTAAAATAACCTGGCCAAATGCTGGTAATCCTGCTTGGGTGTCATGGAGAAAATTCCCAAGTTTTTCAGTACATATAAACCAATCGCATCGCCCTGTAAATTGGCAAGGTAAGCTAAAGAAGCACCGAGGTATCTTGCATAATCTATTTTGGTAAAATCGCCATCGCTATGGTTCATCGAAGCACTGGCATCAATTAATATGCGCACAGCAATATTGGTTTCTACCTCCGATTCGCGGATATAATAACGGTCGGAACGGGCAAACATTTTCCAGTCGAGCGAGCGCAGATCGTCGCCGGGTTGGTAACTCCTGTATTGGCTAAACTCCAATCCCGGCCCCTTTACGGTACTTTTATTAATGCCGTTCATAAACCCTTCAATCGTTATTTTCGCCGATAAGGAGAGGTCTTTAATGGCCATCAATATTTTCGGGTCGAGCAGTTTACTCATTAAATATTAGCTTTCGGTTTAGAAATGGCTTTGATCAGTTCGTCAGTTACTTTGTCTGATGACACATTTTCGGCCTCGGCTTTAAAATTCATTAATACCCTGTGGCGCAATACCGGGTAAGCCATGACTTGTAAATCTTCCATGATTACCGCATATCTGCCTTTAAATAATGCCCTTGCTTTTGCTGTTAAAATCAATGCTTGGCCGGCGCGTGGACCAGCGCCCCAGCGCACCCATTCCTTTACAAAATTTACCGTGGTGGTATCAGGTCTGGTGGCGCGGATCATTTCGCTTACATAAGTAATCAGATCATCACTAATACTTACTTCGCGGGTAATGGCCTGCAATTCCTTAATTTCTTCTGCACCGATAATAGGGTTGATTACCGCTTTTTTGCTACCTGTGGTACTGCTTAAAATCTGAGTTTCCTCTGCCGCTGTAGGGTAACCGATTTTGATATATAAGAGAAAACGGTCTAATTGTGCTTCGGGCAGGGGGTAGGTTCCGGCCTGTTCAATCGGGTTTTGGGTAGCGAGGATAAAAAATGGACGATCCAAAGGATAGGTTTGTCCGCCATAGGTTACTTCAAATTCCTGCATGGCCTCCAATAGCGCCGACTGGGTTTTTGGAGGCGTCCGGTTCACCTCATCGGCCAGAATGATATTGGCAAATAATGGACCTTTATTAAACTTAAAAAAACGTTTTCCTGTTATATGGTCCTCTTCCAGTATTTCGGTGCCCACAATATCGGTAGGCATTAAATCGGGCGTAAATTGGATTCTTCTGAACGAAAGGTCTAAAGCCTGCGACATGGTTCTTACCATTAAAGTTTTCGCTAAACCTGGTACACCTTCCAGTAAACAATGTCCGCCCGCCATCAAAGCGATCAGCATTTCTTCAATGATCACATCCTGACCCACAATTACTTTCTGTATTTCGCTTTTTAACAGGGAGATCTTATTGATCAATATTTTTAGGTTGCTTTCTGAACGCTCCAAAACGGTTGATTTTTTAGTATGACGATATTGTGCTTCAATATAGCGCATATTGGCAGATAGTTTTAGTCGTGAGAAAAGAATATCAAAAAATTTACAAGATAATTTGGATTAAAAATGCAATTAATAAAAAATGAAGGTAATTTTAGGCTGTGCGAAGAGCTAAATTTACATTTGCGAGGTTAAAATATAATTCGGGCGATTGGGATACCGATCAGCGCATGCCTTCTAATCTGTTAAATTCCCTGCTGGAGTATACCACCATTCCTTTAGACGAAGAAGAGAAAATTGTAGAATTGAGCAGTCGGGATTTATTTAAATATCCCTTTTGTTATTTAAGCGGGCATAAACTGGTTCAATTTAGCCAGCAGGAAGCTGTAAATTTTAAAACCTATGTGCATAATGGAGGCTTCGTTTTTGTGGATGATTGCAACCATGATATTGATGGTTTATTTGCCCGGTCGTTTGAAACACAGATGGGTAGCCTTTTTGGCCCTCAGGCTTTAAAGAAAATCCCAAACAACCATGGTATCTATAATGCTTTCTTCAAGTTTGACAAAGGCCCGCCAACTACTTCTTTTGAACTAAACGGCTGGGGCGATGATCTGGTGCACGATTACCTGAAAGCCATTACCATTAATAATAGGATAGGGGTGCTCTACAGCAATAAAGATTATGGCTGCGAGTGGGATTACGATTTCAGAAACAAACGTTTTTTAGCAGAGGATAACACCAAGTTTGGGGTAAATATTATTTTGTATGCTATGGGTATAAACAGTTAGCAATTGACAATTTCCAGTTCGCTGTTTGTTCGTGCTGTCAGATGTTATAATCTGACAGGTTTAGAATACTACATCAGGTGATAATGATCATCAAAAACCTCCATCACCGATGCTTTTATACCAAAGAATGCCAGTTTTTCACAAAACTCATTGCTGATATCTTTCGCAGAAACAATGCGGATTACTTTGTCGCAATCTTCCAGATCGATAGACCATTCTGAAATATTCTGCAACCCTGCAACGGCCAAAGCAATTAAACTGGTATCGCTGCCCGATTCTATAATAGTAGAAATGATGGTAATGTATCTGGACATATTTTAGGAATGATAAAGGATTTCAAGATCAATTCATAGCTGAAACTGATCTTTTGTAAATGCAAACGTAAGAATAATTTGTAAACAAACCAAACGTTCGGTATCTTTGTGAAATGGAAAATCCCTATAAAAGAAAAAAAGAGCCTGAGGTAAGCAAACAGCTTATTTTAGCAGCAGCTGCAGAAATCGGCGTGTCAGATTGGCATCGCGTTACGTTTCAGGCCATTGCCGATAAAACGGGTTTGAGCAAAGGGGGTATTATCCATCATTTCCGAAACAAAGAAGATCTGCTAAAAGAATTGATGAACCAAAGTTTGGCAGAGCTTACCGAGTGGATTATAGAAGAAAAAAAGTCATCGGGCAATGAGGTAGGAAGTTTGGCTTACCTACGCTTTATTATTGGTAAAAGTAACGATTTACATTATCGGAGAACCATGAAAATTGTGATGCAGGTTGTACTCATTAACGAGGAGTATCGCAAAACATGGGATGAATGGTCTAATCTGTATATTGGAAATGGCGACGATACCGGACAGGGCATAAAACATCTGATTATGATGCTTGTTGCCGATGGGTTGTGGTATTCGGATAATCTTGGTATTTATAACATCAGCGATAAAAAGAAGCAACAAATACTGGAAACCCTCATTAATCTTTAAACTGAAATATCTTTTGCTCCCCCAGTTATCAAACTATAATTTTATGGAAGAACCCATCGAAACTACCGTTCACCAAAATAAAACTTTTACCGATATCAATTATGCTGGTAAACAGCTGCTAAAGCGAGAATTTATTAAATGTGAATTTATAAGATGCGATTTTTCTAAAAGTGATCTGAGCCATAACGACTTTGTGGATTGTGAATTTAGCCATTGTGATTTCTCTCTCACTCAGGTAAAAGGCACAGGTTTTAGTAACATTACCTTCAAAGACTGTAAAATATTGGGTATTGATTTTTCTACCTGCAATAAATTTATGTTCTCTTTTTCTTTTAGTGGTTGTATTTTAGATTATTCTGTTTTTTATGGTGCCAAGCTCTGGAAAACAAATTTTATTAACTGCTCACTAAAAGAAGTAGATTTCGAATCAGCCGATTTAACTTCAGCTGTTTTTAATAACTGCGACCTTACCGCAACATCTTTTAATCGGACAATTCTGGAGAAAACTGATTTCCGCACGGCAAGTAATTTTTCTTTCGACCCGGCGCTGAACAAAATGAAAAAAGCCAGATTTTTGTCTGCTAACCTTTCTGGTTTATTGGATCACTTCAAACTGGATATTGAAGATTAGTCCGCTAATTTTGAATTGATTAACCAATTTCAATAATTTACGGTTAACCAAACTCCAAGGCATAAGCTGTTTCGGCCTTTGATTGATTCAGTACCAAAAAGCTCTGGATATTTACTACATAAGCCAGTGCTCCTATATTGTCTCTGAAGAAATTGTTATAACAAACCATATCGGGCATGGCGTCGAGCAGGATTATATGCATTGGCTGTAAAGCTGTTATATTGATTTTAACCATGGCGGTATTTCTTTGTTCTGGTCATCAATTTAGCTGTATGTAGAGTAAGTTTAATCCTTGAAAATGTCTTTGTGGGGTGATTATAACAATTTCATTATCGTTAAATTTCATACTTTTGGGTTATTAACCAATTACCCCCGATATGTTTATGAAATTGCTTTTTAAAGCTTGCACACTTTCTGTTTTAATCTGTTCATCTATTCTGGCAAGTGCGCAAACTGTTACTTTAGATTATTTTTTTAATCGGGAAACCCGAAAAAATAAAGCGGGAGAGGTAGAGCGTTTTCATTACTTGTGGAATGAGCAGGCAATGAGTGGTTTTTCCATTTTTGGTAATGTATTTAAAAAAGAAGGATTTAAATTGGATTCGCTTGAAACAGCACCAACAATAGCTAATTTAAAAGGAAGTGATGTTTACTTAATTGTAGATCCCGATCGTCCGAAAGAAAATCCTAAACCGAACTACATAGAAGCTGACCACATTGCTGCAATTTCTGCCTGGGTAAAGCAGGGTGGGGCATTGGTAATGTTTGCTAACGATAGTGCAAACGTAGAGTTACCACACTTTAATAAATTGGCTAATGTATTCGGCATGCACTTTACCAATGAAATGCAAAATCATGTAATTGATGATGCACATTTTGAAGATGGCGGCATCGTGATCAAAAATAATCCGGTGTTTAAAACGGCAAAAAAAATATTCATGAAAGATGTATGTTCAATAGACACCAAAAACGGTGCAAAACCGGTATTGAAAAATGCAGCTGGCGCAACGGTTATTGCACTTGCAAAATATGGCAAAGGTAATGTAATTGCCATTGCTGACCCATGGTTATACAATGAATATGTAAATGGCCGTTTACCAAAAGAAATGGGCTTCGAAAACGATAAAGCGGCCTACGATCTGGTGGTTTGGTTAAAAAGCCTCGTTAAAAAATAATTGCTTAAAGTTTATCCAGTTTAAAATAGCCTAAATGAATCTCATCTTCAGGTAATCCTGAAGATGGTTTTATTTCGATGTGGTATTTCTGTTTGGCCTCTTCACTTAAAATGTCCTCAATTTTGTAAATATCATCTACGTCGATTCCATATTTTTCATCGATGTGCGAATTGGCTCCTTTGATTGAATTGGTTTTAAAAAATACCGTTTTCTTGGCATCCTGTATGGCTTTGGCCCTTTCATCATGCACTGATAGTACAATATGGTGCTGTTCGTATAATTTGTTGGATAAATAGCCCCCCAGGTTGATAAAGAACAATTTATGTAGCGATGGCAGCGTATGCTCATCCCTTAATTTAATATTGATTCCGTAATCCTCAACTTTGGTTACTTCCCGCCAGCCATCAATATGCAGGCTTGTACCTGTTCCTGGCCAAAATGCTTTAATTTCAGGCACAAGATCTTTTAGTGAATGGGCAATGCCGAAGAAATAATCGTGCTGTTCAACATTTCTTTTTGGGGCTTTTGAGCCCAATAAAATCATATATAGTTTTAAATCGTTCATAAGGTTTAATTGTTCACTGCTACATTCGTTCATTGGTCATTCAGTTAACATTGATTGATTGACTCCAAACTCGTAATTCACTCACCTTTTAACAGCATTAATCAAAATAGGTTCTTAGAATTTTGTGATTTCCTTTATTTTTTCACCACCGAGAACACAAAGAAAGGCACAGAGGGCAAAGAGTTGAAGACATACTCCAATTGAATGGTCGTCATCCGATAGCTATAGGATGAAGCGCAGCGAAATGGAGAAATCTTTGGACTATGTTAAAAGATTTCTCCACTGCGGTCGAAATGACGCTCCTTGTGTATCTGTCATCAACCCTCTAATGTATCATGTGGACACGTCTTTCTTAAGTGTTTTAGGCGTTTTGCTAACCAACTTTAATAAAGCACGGATTTTAACCAAGGACGCTGTCAATCCCAAGAGTCGGGGGAAATCAAAAAAACAAGTGCGTAACAGTAAAAATGGCAGTAACAAACCTGAAAGGCAGTGGTTTGGTGTTCATAACCGATGATTTAATTTTAAAAAATATTGAACACAAAACGAAGTGCCGCTGTTTTTTTGATGAGCGTGAGATTGTGCAAAAGGCTCATGGCTGGATTGACAAAGCACTTTGGGTACTTTGGCGCTCCAAAGTACCATGCCCCGCGGCATAGAGCGATAGAAGAATGTTATAATAATTGTGTCCATACGATAGGTACAGGCGGGAATCTTAAAGCGCTTGCATTACGAATTATTCATAAGTTTCCCTTGTTTCAAAGGCATTCATGAGCACTCCGTGGTTCCCAATCAACTCGATAGCTATTGGATGACGATCTCTGGCAATTAATCACCCCTTTAAAAAAGCAATCTATCAGAATAATCAACGCGTTCCATCATCCCTCTTACATTTTCCATCGATTTAAAACAATTTCCTTTTTTTAGGATTGTATAAATTATAAATGGATACGAAAACAGTAAAAAAGAAAATTGCCATCATCGGTGGCGGCCCGAGTGGTCTGTTCATGTATAAAAGATTAATTGAATCTAAAGCTCCCAACTTCGAAATAGAGATATTCGAACGTAAAGATTATTTAGGAGCGGGTATGCCTTATAGTGCTGAAGGAGCAAATGTAGAACACATTACTAATGTGTCTGACAATGAAATTCCAATCATATATAACTCCATTGAAGAGTGGGTGAAAATTGCACCGAAAGAAATTTTAGAAAAATTTGATATTAATGCGGATAAATTTAACGAGTATAAGGTATTGCCCAGATTGTTTTTTGGTGAATATCTTTCCGCTCAGTTTAAGTTATTAAAAGAGGTTGCAGAAAATAACGGTATTAAGACCAATGTGCATTTAAATTGTATTGTGGAGGATATTATTGATTTACCTGCAGATAACCAGGTAGCGGTAAGTGTTAAAGGACGTGATCAAGCTCATTTCGACCAGGTAATCATCTGTACCGGTCATAATTGGCCAAAAAGATATGAAGGTAAAATTCCTCATTATTTCGATTCACCATATCCGCCCAAAAAAATTGCTTTAGAACTGAACCACGCCGTTGGCATTATGGGCTCTTCGTTAACTGCCATTGATGCCTTAAGAACCCTGGCGCGACAAAACGGAGATTTTTCCGATAATGAAGATGGTACTTATTCGTACCACTTAAAGAATAAAGGTTTTAAAATCGTTATGCACTCCAGGAGTGGGCTATTACCAGCGATCAGGTTTCACCTGGAAGATTCGCATTTAGGGAAGGACGAAACGCTAAGTAAAACCGAAATCCAAAAAAGCATTAAGGTAAATGATGGCTTTTTGCCTTTAGATTTTGTATTTGATAAGAATTTTAAAGAGATGTTCATTGAAAAAGATCCTGTTTTTTATGAAAAAATCAAAAACATGAATCTTGAGGAATTCGTCAGCACGATGATGGACTACCGCGAAAAAATGGAACCATTTGATCTCTTCAAAAAGGAATATGAAGAAGCAGAAAAATCAATTGAGAAAAGAAAATCAATCTATTGGAAAGAGGCACTTGCCATTTTAAGTTTTGCGATGAACTATCCGGCAAAATACCTTTCAGCAGAGGATATGGAACGCTTGCAAAAAGTGTTAATGCCACTCATTTCCATTGTAATTGCATTTGTACCCCAGAGTTCATGCAGGGAACTGTTAGCCCTGCATGATGCTGGAGTATTAAGTATTGTAGCTGTTGGCGATGATGCCGAAGTAGAACCCTTAAAAACCGGGGGTGCAGATTACCATTACAAGGTAGATGATAAAAAGGTTACTGTCCATTTCGATACCTTTATTGATTGTATTGGTCAACCCCATCTTTCTTTTGATGATTTTCCTTTTAAAAGCTTAATTAAAAATGGAACCATAAGCCCGGCAAGATTAAAATTCCAGTCGGCTGCTATTGGAAAGGAAGAAATGAAGCATAATGATTTAGTGACCAAAAAAGGCGATGATTACCTTTTAACTGTTCCCGGTATCACCATCAACGATCATTTTCAGGTGGTTGATGAGGCTGGGCAGGCGAATAAAAGAATCTATATCATGGCCGTTCCGTACATCGGTGGTTATAATCCCGATTATTCCGGTATCGACTTCTCTGAAGCAGCATCTGGAGCTGTGTTGGATCGTATTTTGAGTTAAAAGCCCTTATTTATTTGATGTGTTCTTTTATAAATACCTGAGGATTATAAAACCTTTCGTTAAGTTGTTTATTATTAAAAGTTAGCCAGCTTGCACAGCCATAATCATCAAATTTTTTCCTGATTTCTAAATGGAGGTGGTGATAATCGCCGCCATACTTTTTACTTTCCTGCGGTGTAAATAACCTGGCGAGTTTAGTGTTTTGATCAACATTTTGCCCGTTGCTAACATAAACCTCTTTAAGGTGTTTGTAGGAGGTAAACATCGTTTGGCCATTTGGGAGTTTATGCTTAACGACGACGGTACGTTGATTTTCGCCTAAATGTACAGAGCAAACTATTCCGTTTGCCATTGCATAAACATTAACCAGTTTCGCTTTTGGCTGGGCAGGATTAATATCAATAGCCGTGTGGATATGACCTTTAACATAACTATCCCGATGATCGCCAAAAATGCTGATAATTTTAATGTTATTTACTTTTTTTCGGTTAGTCACATCAAAAGGTAAAAACCATTGATCGGCTGTTTTTGCAGGAGCAGTATCGGTATAATAAGGTTTCCAGCGATCGCGATCTTTTTCAATGGTCGGTGTTTCGAATAAAAAGGTTGATAAAAATAGAAATAATAATGTTTTCATACCAGGAATAATTTAAGGCAAGATAATGATTTTATTAATATAAACTATTTTTATAGTTTAAAAAAGTTAGGCCGTCATTGCGAGGAGGAACGACGAAGCAATCTTAATGCGGTCGCTAGTAGCGATAGTTGTAAGATTGCTTCGTCGGCTGAAAAAGCCTTCTCGCAATGACGATCTTTTGTAATGGTGGCAGATGTTACCATTTACCACGGAGAGGAATTTATTTGATTTTTATAAAATCGTCTGGATTTATTCAAAGTCAGATGGTAACATCTGACTTCACATTACGCCAAAACATTCTCTTTCAAAGCTTCTGCCGCCGGGTTAACTAATGTACCAATCAATTCAGGAACCGGAACATCGGTGCTTTCGCTATAACCGTGGGTGAGCAACCTTACGCGATTAATGCACACCCTGATAAATTCGGGTACAAACAAATCGAATTTTTGAAATTTAGGAGCAAGCTCTGGGTTTTCTTGTTGAAATGCTAAAATTACATCTGCCACCTGGCGCCAGAACTGCTTTTCATCCAGGCCAACATAACTGTGGAAAATATTGCTTAGGTACCTGAAAAGCGCATCAAATATCCCCGATAGGATAAATAAAGGCGCCAACTCATCGTTAATTTCCCTTAAAACATCTACCAGATCATTCGGTAATTTTGCTTTCGATTCTTCTGTTAACACAATTTCTTCTACAAAATCTTTAATGATAATCCGCTCCGGTACACCGTTTTTCATTACCAAAATGGTGTTTTCGCCATGTGGACTGAAGAAAAAAGCATGTTTGTAAAAAATCCTTAACACTGGTTTAAGATAAGCCGATAAATAAGCGTTTAACCAGGTTTCGGCAGTTAAACCCGATTTTTCGATCAGGGCCTCAACCATGCTTTTTCCATTATCATCTACATAAAGCAGGCTCGCCATAGTCATGATGTTTTCGCCTTCTAATAAGTAGTTTTCAGCACTCTCTCGCCATATTGCACCTAAAAATTCCTGGTATTGATATGGTGAACCGGGTATTTCGCTATATTGGGGATGCGTGTAAGCAACTGTAGCCACCTCGCCTAAGAGTACAACGCGGGTTTGTTTTAAGTATTCATCACCCTGTAACATGTCTTTTGCCCACTGTGTTACCTTTGGTGCAATAGCCAGTTTTTTAGGCGAAAGTCCTCTGAAAATGGAGGTGTTTAAAATAGAAATGGCCGTTTTTACATAATGTTTTTTAGGTTCACTTACATTAAAAAAGGTACGGATACTGTTTTGACACATGTATTCATCCTTCCCGACACCAACTGGAATAATCAATTGATGGGCAATGTCATGTGCAAGCTGCAATACGATTTTATTATTCCATTGCCATTCGTGCACTGGGATGAAAAAATAATCTTCAGGCTGCAGCTGCTGTTGGATTAATACCTGATTAAAGTCGTGGACCTGTTTTAAACTCAGTTCTTCATTGTAAAAGGAAAATGGAGAAATACTTTCGATACTTTTAAAGGCTGCCCTTGATTTATGAACAGCCAACCAGGCCAATTGTGTTTTCTGTCCTGCTTCTGGCGCATATTTACCTTGATCGCTATGGTTAAAACCGATCCGTCCTTTGTTAATGGTGGCCCAGGGATGACCATCCATCTGGTGTTCGATGGTCTGGTAATCGGCGTTAGCCAATTCATCAGCAGTTAAACGACCTTTTTCGTGAATATATGCATCCGCATATAACGTATTTAAGGTATCTTCCACAAAATGGGCCAAGGTAAAAGGTTTAATTCCAAAAGTTTGCTGTAGTTCTGTATAAAATGCCGGGGCGTTGTTAACGATTACACTTTCTCCATTTACAAATTTTTTGATGCTTTGTTTGTCGATGTGCAAATAATCTAAAGCACGTTGCTGACCTGAAAAAGTATAATAGATCTCCTCAGAATCTGTTCTAAGACGGAAATCAGAATTTCCTTGTTCATCTGTATTGATCAGCGTTGGTTCAGCTAATTTTTCGTGCATCAACTCCACGATTGATTTTGCAATATAGTTTAGGTTTACCTTGTCCCAAACTTCTTTTTTTAAAGGTTTTATATGATTGAAATTGTTGTAATTCATGGTGTTTAATTTTTTATTTGTGTTATTCCGGATCTTAAATCCGGCTCTCTATGATCGGGATTACAAATCCCGACCAGCATGCGGGCCAACGTAAAGTTTAAGGCGTTTCGACAGGCTCAACGTGACAGTCACGGATGAAATCCTGAGCCTGTTCAAGAACCTCTTGCTCGCCATTTACGCTAAACTGTTGAAAAGCAATCCTTTTTTCTACCGGATAAATTTCGAAACCTAAAATGGCATTAATAATGGATGCGTTGCGATAGGCACCCATACCCAAATCAGGAGTTACAAAACCATGTGTATGCAATTCGGCATTTTGAACAAAAATTTCGTTCCCGTTTACATCGATGGCGTAGTTGCGGTGTACCTGAAAAAGTCCGTCTGCATTGCGCGCAATACGGTCATTAATTGCTGATAAAAAGCCTGGTTCATTATATTTATAACCTGTAGCCAATATCAAAGCGTCTGTATCAACCGTAAAATCCTTTTCGCTTTCGGTATGGTAAAAATCAAGCTGATAGCTGCTGTCATTATTTACCGTTAGGTTATTCAATTGGCAGTTCGGCATCAGTTCGGCATTGATTTCTTCTCCATCAACACTCAATTCGTACAGTTTATCGAAAATCTGGTTAATCAGTTCGAAATTTATTCCCTTAAATAAAGAATTTTGTTTGCTTAACAGCTGTTTCCGCTTGGATTCGCTTAAATTGTAAAAATGATCTACATATTCAGGCGAGGTTAGCTCTAAGGTTAATTTTGAATATTCCATTGGGAAAAAGCGATCTGGGCGTGTAAACCATTTCAGGTTCAAGCCATTTTCTGTTTCAGGCAAAAGATCATAAAAAATTTCTGCTGCACTTTGTCCCGAGCCTATAATCGCTACCGTTTTTTGCTTCAATAAAGTCTGTTTAAACTTTAAATACTCCGAAGAGTGGATTGCATGTTTGTGAATGGTAGGATTAACAAAAGTGGGTACTTTAGGTGCTGTACCCGTTCCAAGTACGATTTTTTTAGCCAAAATGGTTTCAGTAGTACCATTTACCTGATCTATCTTTTCGATCTGATAAATGCCATCAATATAATTTATACTGGTTACCTTTTGCCCAAATTGGCAATTCGGCAGGTGATTTATTGCCCATTTACAATAGGCATTGTACTCTTTACGCAGTACAAAAAAATCTTCCCTGATATAGAATTTATACAGGCGATCGGTTTGCTTTAAATAGTTTAAAAAGCTGTATGGACTGGTTGGATCGGCCATTGTAACCAGATCGGCCATAAAAGGAACTTGCAAAGTGGCATCGCTCAACATCATGCCCGGATGCCAGTTAAATTCCTTTGCCTGATCCAAAAACAAGGTAGATAAGCTATTGATCGGGGCACATAAAGCCGCCAAACCTAAATTGAAAGGACCGATTCCGATCCCAACAATATCGTATATTTTCTGTTCCTGCATTATATTTCCTCCGTTTCAAATTGTGCTGTTTTCATCATGGCATAAGCTTTGGCTTCAGGAAATTTATCCCAGTACCAATCGCGGTAACAGAAAGTTAGGTTAGCCATTTTATAAGGCATTTGGATCACTTTTTCTAATTTAAAACCTAGTCTGGTTACAAAAATGTGCATCGCACGACTTTCCACTGCTGCTTCACCGATGCATTTACCTACTTCGGGTTGTTCAAAAATGAAATCCATTAAGGCCTGGCCTGTCTCGAAGCTGAATTTTTTATCCTTATCGGTTGGGGCAATCAATAAATGTGCACCGTAATCGGTAGTTAAAGCTTCGTAGCAGGCGCCTACACCATCCCGCATAGGCCAATAGGGTTCTATGGTAAAGGTGGGTTCGCCATTTATTTCGCCAATAAAACTGTGCGATGAATCGTTTGGCAACAAAGTTCTATAGAATAGTTCCAAACCGCCAATTGGCCCATCCATTTTCCAGATTGGTTTCGCATGTTCCTGGTTAAACCAATCGTGAACCATTTCCAGATCGCGGTCGATATTAAAGGGACGGATGTTGATCGTCACATTTTCCTTTGGAAAAAACCTGCTGTACAATACCTCATTGGTTTTTGGTTTGATCAGATTTTCAGAGAAGAAATATTTAGACAGTGGATTTGGAAACTCACGGTAAATAGCCGGATTATCGATTGGCGCACTGGCTTCATCAATATTGCAAAGATTGGTCAGCAGGTTACCTTTTACTTCCCAGCTGCGGCGGTTGATGATATAATCAACTAAACCTGTAGTATCGCTGTTTTCGAATTGTTTAAACTCCAGATAAACGAGATCAATTAAGGTTTTTTCATCGGCGAGGTTGTTGCTTGCAAGGGCATTTACTACACCTAATATGTTGTTGATGAGTAGATAATAGGTGAGTTTTGGTATAATATATTCGTTTGGCACAATCGAACCACTTTCTGCGGCTATACCTGGATAAACCGCTTTTAGTTCCTCCGCTTTGGCTTCACTAAAGAAATAACCCTGGTTATCCCTGAAATAAAGTTTCGCAGGATAATAATCTTTATCCAGTTCTACCATTACATTTTGCTGGTGGAACTCAAAAGCCATCCCGAAATTGTTATAAAGGCCAACAATCGGAGTTACACAAAGGTGCAGGTACTGCTTAAACCAGTTTACGGCCGTATGGGCAAGCGCTTTATTTTTGCTGATGGATGCTTCCTCGATTACATGGACAATCCTCGGTTTTTGGCCCAATAAACCATCCTGACAAAGCGCCGCCAATAAACTTACATTTTTGCCAGCATCTTCTCCTTTGAATGGATTATGCCTGATGCTGATGTTGAAACCATCAATGGTTTCACCTTTATAATTTACGGTGATAAAAGCAGGGTCGGTAATAAATTCAATTTCAGGGAATTCGGCTTTGGCTGCTTTACCGTATTCGGTTTTTAAAAGTTTACTTACATCGTAACCACGATGAAGTTCCCGGACCAGGTTAACCCTTTCTGAGTTGGTTATTTTTACGTGCAATGAAAATTTTAGCATCCAATCACTTGCTGCGTTGTAAACTGTTCTCACTGATGATGTTGATGTATAGAGTTCTCCAAAATGTCCGAGATAGAAAAGGAGCTTTTCTTCCTGCATCGCTGTTACCTTAGGGAGAGTAAGCAAATATTCGGCTTCCCAAGGGTGCATGGGTACCACCTTATAATCTGGATGTTGATCGAGCAAACTAATGGTTTCTGCATGATTGCTATCTAGCAATTCGATTCTGAAAAGATCGGTCATATCGAAACCTTCTGCATTTTTCTCAACAATATTTTCGGAAGAGATCAGGAAATACGCCAGTTGAAACTTTCCTTGTGTTTCTGGTGAATATTTAAACAGTTCATCTTTAGTGTTAAAACCGGATCTTCCTTTGGGTAGGGGATGGGCGTTATGACCTAAAATTAAAGATTGCTCGGCCTCAATAAAGCTCATTTTTGCAAAATTTACAGGTTTACCGTTTTGCTTAAAATAAGAGAGAAATGCTTCAAGGTTTTCTACACTGTTGGCTAAACGTTGATTTACGATATCAGCATCTGCATGCGGAAACTCCTCTGCACTGAATTGAATGGCCAGTTCCATAAACCTGTAAATACTGATTGTGCTGATCACATCGGTAGTAATATTCCGCTCAATTACCGGAAAATTAAACACATGGCGGCCACTATCGGCATAAAATTTTAACGGTGCATATACTTCGAAACCAATGCCTGTAAAGTCAAACCTGATATGCAAACGATCGTTTGTTGTAACCAGGTAACTGGCTAAAGATTCGTCGTATTTCGGGATACCTACATAACGGCTCCAGTTGGTAAATTCTCGACAGTAACTGTTTAGAAGCGCATTAAAATTAGTTTCTTCTGAAATCTGCTGAAACTTGATTGAGTCTAACGTATTCGTTTCCATGTTTTTTAATGATTTTAATAATGTTTTCAATATCGCTGATGGTAGTTAGCGGGTTAAGTAGGGTAAATTTGAGGTAGAACTGTTGGTTAATCTTGGTGCCGGCAACCAAAGCTTTTCCCTGATTAAACATTGCTTTTTTGATATATTGATTCATAGCACACACATCTAAACGCAGGTTTTTTGGGCGGTAACGGAACACCAGGGCACTGATGTCTGATTCGTTCATCAACTCGAAATCGCTATCTGAATGTAACAGACCGGCAATTTCGGCTGCGGTTTCTATAATCGTATCAAAATAGCCACCCAGTTTATTTCTGCCCATCATTCTCAGTGTAAACCAAAGTTTTAAGGCATCAAATCTCCGGGTAGTTTGGATCGATTTGTTCACCTGGTTCGGCAAACCATCTTCATCATGGTCTTTTGGGTTTAAGTAATCAGCGTGATGCGTAATCAGGTTGAAAAAGTTTTTATCGCGTACCAAAAAACCGCTGCTGCTTACCGGCTGGAAGAAAGATTTATGATAATCAACCGTAACCGAATGGGCCAGTTCGATCCCGTTCAACAGGCTTCGGTATTTATCAGTTAGCAGCAAGCCACAACCATAAGCCGCATCGATATGGAACCAGGTATTGTATTTTTGACTTATCGACGCAAGTTCTTTAAGCGGATCAATATTGCCGAAGTCGGTGGTGCCTGCTGTGCCTACAATGGCAATAGGAATATTGCCCAGAGCAATTTCCCGTTTAATGGCATCTTCCAGTAAAATGGTATTGATCCTGAAACTGCGGTCGGTTTTAATCTTTATCACCGATTTTTCGCCCAAACCTAACAGTGAAGCATTTTTCTGGATGCTGAAATGTGCCTTTTCTGAAACAAAAATCTTAAAGCGTGAGGCTTCCGGTGGCAAACCATTTAATTTGATATTGTGGTTCAGGGCGGTAATGGAATAATGATCCCTTGCCAATAAAAGCCCCATTAAATTGCTCTGCGTACCACCGCTGGTAAAAATACCGTCGGCTTTTTTGCAGTAACCAATCTGATCGCAGGTCCATTCGATTAGTTTTTGCTCAATTAAGGTACCGCCGGCACTTTGATCCCAGGTGTCAATAGACGAATTGATTGCCGAAATCATCACCTCGGCAGCTACCGCCGGGATCACAATTGGGCAGTTTAAATGGGCAATATAAGCTGGGTGGTGAAAGGCAACCGCGTGGCTGGTATAAAGCTGTTCAACTTCTTTAAGTAAAGCATCGTAATTATCATGCGTTTTTTCAAATTCAATCGAATCAAACAGCGGCCTTAATTCCGATGGCGATATGCCACTAAAAGGTTGTTGATTATTGTTGAGAAATTTTTTTACCGCCTGGGTAACTTTTCCTACTGCATGCAGGTATTCTGCTTCATTTTCGTGGTGAAAAATTTCCTTTGTCGGACTTTCCGTAAGGAAATCAATTAGTTCATGTTTTTCTAGGTCTGATGTAAACATTTTTTTTCAATTTTTCAAGGATTAAAGGTTTAAGTAGCAATAAACATCTGACCTTTTAAGCCGATATTTTCATGAATAACTCTGGTTAGGTGAGATTAACCATGAGCTGTTTTATTAAAAATTCCGATTGCTAAGGTATATTTTTATTTAGATTGATTAAAAATAATATTCTAAATATTTTCAACATGCTGTTGGTAAGTAGGTAATAGATAGTTTTTGAAATATTTTAAAATCTATACAGATAAATTTTTAATTAAGTTTATTTGGATTTGATCTAAATAAATGATTGCTTTGCGCAAAAAAATAATAACCCTTAATGAAACCAAATAAATAAAAATGAAAAATCTATACTTAATTGCAATCTTAATCTGTGGATTTATCTTTAGCGGTAAAGCACAAACGGTTACCGGAAAGGTAATTGGAGAAACGGCACCGCTTGCGGGAGCAAATATTAAAGTTGAAGGCAAAGATGCCTCGGCTACAACAGGTGCCGACGGTAGTTTCGAACTGAAATTAACCGAAGGATCTTACAAATTACAGGTAAGTTATGTAGGTTATACCACCATATTACAAAAAGTGAGTTTGGCTAAAAATCAAACAGTTAACTTAACACTTAACTTAAGTCCTACATCAAACATGCAGGAAGTAGTCGTGGTATCGTCACGTAAACCGACCAAAATCAGTGAAATACCGGGTACTGTTTGGGTAGTAGACGGCGCTAAAATCCAGGAACAGGCCAGAGCCGGAATCCCACTTAAACAAACTTTGGCGCAATTGATTCCGAGTTTGGATGCTGGTCCGGAGGGTCGTACTAACTACGGACAGAACCAACGTGGCAGAGATGCATTGGTGATGATTGATGGTGTATCGTTAAACAGTACCCGTGGCGTAAGTCGCCAGTTTGAATCGATAGATCCTTTCAATATCGAAAGAATTGAAGTTTTATCCGGAGCGAGTGCGGTTTATGGCGGTGGTGCAACAGGGGGTATCATCAATATCATTACCAAGAAGGGACAGGATAGTCAGCCAAGTTTTACCACACAGGTTGGTGTACGCAGTGGTTTGAAAGAAAAAAGCGATCATGATGTCCGTGTGGCACAAGCTATTTCTGGCGGGAGCAAAGATTGGAATGGGCGCATTGGTATGGCTTTCCAAAAAAACAATGCAGCCTATGGCGCCGATGGAAAACAGATTTTTACCGACATTACGCAAACCGACTTACAGTATAACCAATCGTTCGATTTTTTCGGAAGTACCGAATTTAAACTAACTGATTACCAAAAGTTATCGGTGAATGCCCAATATTACAATTCAGGTTACCGTGGTGATAAAGATCTTTTCCTGGGCACAAATTATGGTGGATTATTATCAAATCCAGCGCTTTTAGAAATGAGAAACGGTTATTCATCAGATGTTGATCCAAAAACCAGCAGAGCGAATATCAATGCCAATTACCAGGCAAGCGACATTTTGGGTGGACAAACATTGTATGTACAAGCAGCGGCAAGAAACGAACAATTTAGCTTTCACCCTTTCCCGGGGCAAGCGGCAATACCGCAAAGACTTTACAGTGGTTCATCTATTCAAAATACCAATTACAGTGCTTTAAAACTGGTATTGAACAAAGACTGGAACAGACTGAATCTTACTTACGGTATTGATGCAGATAACGAGAATTTTAACGCGCAGCAAGCTTTGTTTGATAGAGCAAAAGCTTTCGCTTCTGGTGGTTTAAACAATACTACCGTGGCTACTATTACACGTTACCCAAACTTCAGGGTAAATGGTTTATCTGGTTTTTTACAGGCGCAGGTTAAAGTAACCGACTTCTTAAGCCTGTCGGGAGGTGTGCGTCAGCAACGTATGTTTGTTAAAGTTGGCGATTTTGTAGGTACTACTGCTTCTGTACCCTTGGCTTATGGTGTTGGCAGAACTGCTACTGCCATTGCTGGTGGTGAAAACCATTACGATGTAAACTTATTAAATGGAGGTTTAGTATTTAAAATTAACACTACTCAACAGGCGTGGGTTAATTTCTCGCAAGGTTTTAACCTGGCAGATCCGGCTAAATATTACGGACAGGGTAGTTATACCTTAGTAGGTACCAACTATAATTTAGGCAACTCAATTAATGTTGGAAGTTCTCCTTTAACCGGTATCAAAACAGAACAGTACGAAGCAGGTTACCGTTACCGCACAGGTATATTTAATGCACAGGTAGCTGGTTTTTATGCCTTATCTGATAAAAATGTAAAAACGAATAGTACATTCAATATCGAAGTTTTCGATGAAAATGTAAGAAATTTAGGTGTTGAAGGTTCATTATCATTAAACCTGAAAAATGGTTTTGAAGCTGGCGTAAACGGTTTGTACATCAAAACACAAAAACAAAATGCTGATGGTACCTGGTCATTACAGGATGTCACTGTTGCAAGTCCATCAAAAATTGCAGGTTATTTGGGTTATAACGGAAAAGTTTTTGGTATAAAAGCCCAGGCTTTCCACTCATTTGATTCGAAAGGTTATGCTACAGTTGGAAATGTTGTAATGCAAAATGAGTTAAAAGGCTTTACTACTGTTGATTTGTTGGGATCTGTAAAGTTATTTACCGGAAGTTTATCATTCGGTGTGCAAAACCTGTTGAACAAAAATTATCAGACCATTTGGAGTCAACGTTCGGTGTATTTGTACCAGGCTTTGGCTAAACCGGAGACATTTAATTATGCAGGCCGCGGTCGTACGTATAATTTAACATATACGCTTAATTACTAGATTCGATTTTTATCGGTCGTCATCTCGACTGGAGCGCAGCGGAATGGAGAGATCTATCTAGGCAGATTTCTCGGCTTCGTTGCACTTCGCTCGAAATGACGACCTTTTTTAAGGAAATCGTCAGCGATCAGGATTATCTTATTTTCTTTTTAGTTCAATTACCGTAATTTCCGGCCAGATACCAATCCGCCCTGAAAAGCCCAGGAAACCGAAGCCTCTATTTACATTCAGATATCTTCCATTTTCGGTTTTGATGCCCGCCCAATGTTTATAACGGTATTTCACGGGGCTCCATTTAATGCCAAAAGCTTCGATACCGAACTGCATGCCATGTGTATGTCCGGCAAGCGACAGTTGGATTTTTGAAGGATAATTTTTTACCTGTGCATCCCAGTGTGAAGGATCATGTGATAACAGGATTTTAAAATCGTCGACATTTGTGTTTTGCAAAGCTTTGTTTAGGTCTCCACGCTCTCCAAAACCGACCCCCCAGTTTTCTATCCCGGCCAATATAATTTTCTCGCCGTTTTTATGTAATTCAATATGCTCATCCAGCAAAAGTTTAAAACCCAGTTCTTTGTGATAAGCTTTCAATTGGTTCAAATTTTTGATTTTATCCGCTTCGCTTGGCCATTTAATGTAATCACCATAATCGTGGTTACCTAGAACAGAAAACTGTCCGAAAGGGGCTTTGATCTGCGAGAAATGCCCGATATAAGACACAATTTCTGAAGAAGCATTATTTACCAAATCTCCGGTGAAAACAAACAGGTCGCTTTTTTGGGCATTAATCATGTCGATACCTTTTTGTACCGCTTTAGGGTTGGTAAAACTTCCGGCATGTACATCAGAAATTTGTGTTAAGGTAAAACCGTCAAAACTGGCAGGCAGATCATCGAAATACAAAGTATGTTTAATTACGCGGTAAGCATATTTTCCCTGGGTAATACCATAAGCAAATAAGGCAATGGTTAAACAGAACATCACAAAGGCAAAATCTACCCAGTAATTGCTACGGCCTAACAGGTGGAAACCTCCAGGCTGAAAATTAGTAGCCAGCGCGATTAATAAGCGGTAAACATCGCCTAGCAGCAGAAAAAAAGCAAAGACAATTTCTGCAGCATAAATGATCAAAAATGCGTGACTGACAATCTGGAAAAACTTATTGATGCCCTGAATCCGCATCTGCTGAATGGCAAAAAATAAGGCGAAAGTTAAACCTATAATAAATACCCAAAAAATTGGACTCAGTAAACTTGATTGATTGATGGTGCCCAGGCCAGATAATACGTACGCATTTAAGGCAAAAAATATAATTGCAACTATTAGGAGTGGCAATAGATTGAGTTTTCTTTTCATTATTAAAAATCTGTAAATCAGAATAGAGGGTAAAAATAGAATTTAAACACCTATAATTACCTACTGTTACGGTTGGCGGTTATTTTTACGTTCGTTTGATTAAAGCAATTTCTGTTATTATGCGTTATATTTATAAATATCATAGCATGTTGAATCAAAATCAACTTCCTGTTGCATATTTTATAATTTACTTTCTTTTATTAGCTTTGTGCGAATATGCTGTCCAAAAAAACAAAATATGCCATTAAAGCGCTTGTTGCGCTTGGTAAAAATTTAGATAAACCACCAATGCAGATTTCGAAGATTGCAGAGGAGGAGCATATTCCGAAAAAATTCTTAGAACAAATTCTGCTCGATCTGCGTAATGCTGGCTTTTTATACAGCAAAAAAGGTGCAGGCGGCGGTTATAGCCTAAATAAAAAACCCGAAGAGATTTTATTGGTACATGTAATGCGTGTAACCGATGGTCCTATCGCTATGGTTCCATGTGCAAGTTTAAACTTTTACCACAAATGTGATGAATGTGTAGATGAGAAAACCTGCGGAATTAGAAGTGCCTTTATTGATGTAAGGGATGCTACACTTAAGGTTTTAACCGAAACGAGCATTGCAGATGTAATCGGTCGTGAGGATAACCTGAAGATCGGTATCGTTAATTTATAATTTTTTTAAACTTTCTGCTAACGATCCGTCATCCTGACCTGTAGCGTAGCGGAAAGCTACGAAGTAAATTTATTTCAGGGTCTTTGTTGTTAAATCAAACTTGGGAGGTCTTAAACCAATAATACTTTTTGTAAAGCAGGGTTCTGTGCGCATCGGTTACGATAGTCCTGCTATCGCTGAATGTCCTCGCTCGTGCCTCGCTGTGGGCTTTCCGCTATATCAGGTTTAATTGGCAAAGACTTCCGAAGTCTCAAAGGAGTAGAGTGTAGGTAACTTCGGAAGGCTGGTCACTTTTGCTATAATTCCGCGTTAGGGATTGTAAGGGTTCAGTACCGATTTTCATCGGTACCGTAGCGAAGCGCAGCCCTGCAAAGCCCGACCCTTGCGCCAGCTTGGGGAACGCCCACATCAGTTAACAATTTTCAATTCGCAGTTTTCAGTTACTCTTGTTTAAGAATTTAACTCATAGATTTCTCTATTTCGCCACGCTCCAGTCGAAATGACATTTCTTTTAGATAAATTTTTTTTACAATAAATTACTACTATTCCTATATACTTTATATATTTGATGTATGAACTTCAATTTTATACCGGATAAATTAATCGCTATGCAAATGATGTATTGTTGTAAAACCCAATAACAGGAGCCTACAGATAATTTTAAGTATAAAATATGGAATGCTTCTCGGTTACAGGGAAGCATTTTTTGAATAAAGCTAACAACACATATGCAAAGTTTCAGAACAGAACTCGAAAATCCGATTGTCGAGCAGGACATTATCGATTTAGAGAATAAGATTAAAGCTTTCAGAGATGGAACCATCCACGACGAAAAGTTTAGAAGCCTCCGTTTGGCCCGTGGTGTTTACGGACAAAGGCAGCCAGGTGTGCAAATGGTGCGTATTAAATTGCCTTTTGGTAAGGTGACTTTTAAACAGTTATTACGTATTGCCAATATTGCTGATGAATACGGAAGCGGTAACCTGCACTTGACAACCCGTCAGGATATCCAGATTCACTATGTAAGTTTAGACCGTACACCAGAACTTTGGGCCAAACTAGAGCAGGATGATATTACGCTTCGCGAGGCCTGTGGAAATACGGTACGTAATGTAACCGCTTCTCCAAATGCTGGGATAGATGCGGAGGAACCCTTTGATGTTTCGCCCTATGCACAAGCAGTATTTGCTTACTTTTTGCGTAACCCGATCTGTCAGGAAATGGGCAGGAAGATTAAAATCTCTTTTTCTTCGAGCGATAGAGATACTGCATTTAGCTACATTCACGATTTAGGTTTTATTCCAAAAATTAACGAAAATGGGGAACGTGGATTTAAGGTTTTATTTGCTGGTGGTTTAGGTGCACAACCTTTTTTGGCTAATGCCGTTCAAGAATTTTTACCTGAAGATCAGTTAATTCCTTTTACTGAATCTGTGCTTCGTGTATTTGATCGTTATGGCGAACGTACCAACCGTAACAAAGCACGTTTAAAATACCTGGTTCAAAAACTAGGTTTAGAAGAGGTGTTGCGTTTGGTGGCTGAAGAGCGCATTGCCAACAAAGTAAAAACCTTTAAAATAGATATTAATACAATACCTCAGCCAACGTTACCTTTAGAACAAGAATATCCTGCGGTAGAAATATTAAATGAAGCCCATTACAAACATTGGTTAGCCACTAACGTAATTGAGCAAAAACAGGCCGGATTTTATGGCGTATATGTTAAAGTTCAGGTGGGGGATATCAAAACCGATAAAGCAAGGGCTTTTGTTGATGCCATCAGGTTATATGTGGCTGATGAAATCAGGATTACCCAAAACCAGGGATTGCTGTTAAAGTTTGTAAGCAAAGAAGCATTACCATCACTATACTCTGCTTTAAATAAAATTGGTTTTACCACTGCTGGCTTTGACAGTTTAGCTGATATTACCACTTGCCCTGGTACCGATACCTGTAATTTGGGTATTTCCAATTCAATGACCTTAGCTGAAGTTTTGGAAGAGGTGATTTATACCGATTTTCCGGAGTTTATTTATGAGAAAAACATCAAGATTAAAATAAGTGGTTGTATGAACTCTTGCGGTCAGCATGGTTTAGCTGAAATTGGTTTCCACGGAAGTTCAGTAAAAGCTGAAGGAAAAGTGGTTCCGGCTGTGCAGGTAATGCTTGGTGGCGGTACTGTTGGTAACGGTGTTGGCCGTGTTGCAGAACGTGTAATTAAAGTGCCTTCTAAAAGAGCAACAAGTGTTTTACACTTCATTTTAAATGATTTTAAAGCCAATAACCTGGAGGATGAGAACTTTCACCAATATTATGATAGAAAAGGGAAAGACCATTTTTATCAGTTGTTAAAACCATTGGCCGATTTAACCAACCTGCAGACAGAAGAATTTGTAGACTGGGGACATGTTGAAGAATTTGTAACCGCCATTGGGGTTGGTGAGTGTGCTGGTGTAGTGATTGATTTAGTGGCTACTTTATTATTAGAGGCTGACGAAAAATTTGGTTGGGCAAAGCAAAACTTAGATAAAGGTGCTTATGCCGATGCCATATACCATACCTACAGCACTTTTGTAAGTGCCGCAAAATCTTTATTGTTGGATAAAGGCGTAAACAGCAGTACGCAGGTTGGCGTAATTCGCGAATTTGATAACCACTATGTAGAAACGGGCGAATTTAATTTACCGACCAATTTCTCTGACCTGGTTTTGCAGATCAATAAAAACGAACCAACAGCTGAGTTTGCACAAAAATATTTTGAAGAAGCCAATCAATTTTTAAATCAGATTAAGGAAAAACGAGCGGTATTAGCGAAATGAGATTTGAGACAATAGATATGAGATTTGAGAATTGCAGCCGCTGAAAGCCATGCGCAAGACAACTCTTCATCCAGTCATTCAAATTCAATAATTAAAAAGAAACATGGTTAATCAGAATAAAGAATCAAAAATTACTCTTTTAGGCGCTGGTCCTGGCGATCCTGATTTGTTAACGTTGAAAGGTGTAAAAGCATTGCAAACTGCAGATGTGGTATTGTATGATGCCTTAACCAACGAAGCTTTATTGGAGCATGCTCCGGCAGAAGCCATTAAAGTTTATGTAGGAAAACGTTCAGGTGAGCATTCATATCCTCAGGATACCATCAATAAATTAATGATCGATTATGCCTTAAACTATGGTCATGTAGTGCGTTTAAAAGGGGGCGACCCATTTGTTTTTGGCAGGGGATATGAGGAACTGGATTATGCCGCATCGTACAGCATTCCGGTAAGTGTAATTCCGGGTATTTCGAGTTCTATCGGTGTACCTGGTTTGCAGCAGATTCCGGTTACGCACCGAGGCATGAGCGAAAGCTTTTGGGTAATCACCGGTACTACCACTTCTGGCGAAGTTTCAGCAGATATTTATCAGGCAGCACAGTCAAAAGCTACGGTATTGGTACTGATGGGACTTAAAAAACTGTCAAAAATTGTAGAGATTTTTAAAGCGGCTGGCAAACATCATTTACCAACTGCAGTGGTGCAGAACGGATCGGCAAAAGATGAAAAATTAGTAGTGGGCGTGGTAGAATCCATTGAAAGTTTAGTGCAGCAAGAAAATATTAAAGCTCCTGCTTTATTAATTTTTGGAGAAGTTGTATCATTACATCCATCATTTAAGAAATTAATTAAACAATATGCAAGTATTGCCTAACCAACCTGATAATGCTGCGTCTTTTTCGGAAGAAGAAAAAGGTAACCAGCTCTTTCCGGTTTTTGTAAAGCTGAACAAGCTGCGTACATTATTAATTGGTGCAGGAAATATTGGGTTAGAGAAATTAACCGCGATTGTAAATAACAGCCATAGTGCTACCATTACTATTGTGGCAGAGCTTGTATCTCCAGAAATTTATACGCTGATAGCAAATTATCCGCTCATAAAAATTAAGCAGAAAAGTTTTGACATAGACGACCTGAACGATATTGATATCGTTTTTGCGGCAACTAATAACAATATTTTAAATGAAGAGATCAGAAAGGTTACGCACGAGCGTGGTTTGTTGATCAATGTGGCAGATAAGCCAGAACTCTGCGATTTCTATCTGGGATCAATCGTTCAAAAAGGCGATTTGAAGATTGCCATTTCTACAAATGGAAAATCGCCAACCATAGCAAAACGTTTAAAGCAGATTTTAAATGAGGGTTTACCAGCAGAACTGGACGAAACCTTACAGAATATGAGTGCCTTGCGCCAAACCTTAAACGGCGATTTTTCGGCAAAGGTTAAAAAACTGAATAAGGTTACCAAAAGTTTAATTAACCCTAGAAAAAGTTTTGCCGAGCGGAACATTAAATGGTTAATCTGGGTGGCATCAGTTTTACTGATTGGAGCAATTGGTTTTTCTTTATGGAATACCGAGCCAGAATTTCAGACTTTCCTGATCAATATTGATCCTTTATTCTATTGGTTTTTAGGCGCCGGATTTTTATTTGCATTAATTGATGGTGCAATCGGTATGTCGTACGGAGTTACCACGGCATCGTTCTCATTAGCGATGGGTTTACCTCCTGCATCAGCAAGTATGGCGATTCACATTTCTGAGGTAATGAGCAATGGAATTGCCGGCTGGATGCATTACCGGATGGGTAATGTCAACTGGAAACTATTCAAAATTTTAATTATTCCAGCGATAATTGGAGCCGTTTTAGGCGCCTATATCTTATCGTCACTTGAGCATTACAGCGCTTATGTGAAGCCTATTGTAGCGGTTTACACCTTGTTTTTAGGTGGAGTTATTTTAATGAAAGCCTTTAACATCAAAAGAAAGAAAGCAGATCAAAAAATTAAAAAAATTGGTTTATTGGGCTTTATTGGTGGTTTTATTGATGCTACCTTTGGCGGTGGATGGGGCTCGATTGTTTTATCGAGTTTAATTGCAGGCGGCAGGCACCCGTTATTTTCTTTAGGAACGGTAAAAATCAGCCGCTTTTTTATTGCCACTTTAAGTTCGCTTACATTTTTCACCATGTTAGGCGGCAAACACTGGGAAGCCGTTTTAGGCTTAATTATCGGTAGTGCAATCGCATCGCCAATTGCTGCAAAAGTATCCAACAAAATTTCGGCAAAAACCATTATGGTTGCTGTGGGGATTATTGTAATGATTGTGAGTTTGCGTAGTGTGATTATGTTTATTTTAAAATTAATTTAGTGATGGAGAACCTAGAGGAGATAAAGGCAGCACTGGCAGGTTTAAGTACAGTAGATAAATTGAAATTTTTGGCAGATCAATATGCAGACCGTATTATTTTTTCGACTAGTTTTGGTTGGGAAGACCAGGCGATTACCCATTTAATTTTTGCCAATAATATTCCAATTAAGGTTTTTACTTTAGAAACCGGACGTTTGTTTCCAGAAACCTACTACGTTTGGAACCGTACCTTAGAAATTTACAACAAACCTATTCATGCCTATTATCCGCTGAACGAATTGTTACAGGATATGGTCAATACCAAAGGCCCGAGCAGCTTTTATGAGTCGGTAGAAAATAGAAAAGAATGCTGTTACATCCGTAAAATCGAACCTTTAAAAAGAGCACTAAAAGGAAACGAAATCTGGATCACGGGCATCAGGGCCGATCAGAGTGCCAACCGTGAGGATATGCACGATTTAGAATGGGATGAAGGGAACCAGTTGATTAAATTTCACCCTATTTTCGATTGGACTTTAGATGATGTGAAAGCATACATTAAAGAAAACAACATTGTATACAATACGCTGCATGATAAGGGTTTTCCGAGCATAGGTTGCGCCCCATGTACAAGAGCAGTACAGCCAGGCGAAGATTTTAGGGCAGGGCGATGGTGGTGGGAAGACCAAAGTAAAAAAGAATGCGGTTTACACGCAGCTTCTTGAGGGAAGAAGTAAGATGGGAGATGGAAAATGGGGTTCAAACCTCCCAGCAATTTAACAACAACAAAGACAACATTTGATAATGAGTACATATAATTTTGATTATTTAGATGAACTGGAGGCAGAGGCGATTCACATTTTACGTGAAGTAGCAGGTCAGTTTGAAAAACCGGCCCTGTTATTTTCGGGTGGAAAGGATTCAATTACTTTAGTTCGTTTGGCAGAAAAAGCTTTTCGTCCGGGAAAATTTCCTTTTCCATTAGTACATATTGATACAGGCCATAATTTTGAAGAAACCATCACTTACCGCGATCAGATGGTAGAGCGAATTGGCGAAAGATTAATCATCGGTTCTGTGCAGGAATCAATAGATCAGGGCAAAGTTGTAGAGCAGACCGGTAAAAATGCCAGTAGAAATGCTTTGCAAACCGTCACCTTACTTGATACGATTGCAAAATACCAGTTTGATGCCTGTATTGGCGGTGCGCGTAGAGATGAAGAAAAAGCGAGAGCTAAAGAACGTATTTTCTCTGTTCGCGATGAATTTGGCCAATGGGATCCAAAACGCCAGCGTCCTGAACTTTGGAATATCTATAATGGTAAAATCCACAAAGGAGAAAATATCCGTGTATTCCCGATCAGTAACTGGACGGAATTAGATGTTTGGAACTATATCCGCCGGGAAAAAATCGATCTGCCAAGTATTTATTTCTCGCACGAACGCGATTGCATTACCCGTAACGGACAATTGATGGCTGCTTCTCCTTTTCTAAATATGGACGATGATGATATTGTAGAACGTAAACAGGTGCGTTTCCGTACAGTGGGCGATATGTCTTGTACTGCTGCGGTAGAATCGGATGCCACTTTAATCGATGACATTATTTCTGAAATCAGCGCATCTAAAATTTCAGAGCGTGGTGCCCGTATGGATGATAAAGTTTCTGAAGCCGCTATGGAAGACAGGAAAAAGGGAGGATATTTTTAAATTGAGTATCGAGTAGCTAGTAGCGAGTATCAAGATTGGATGCAAACTAAAAAACTTAACCTTTAAATAAACTAAGTATGAGTATGGAATTGATAGACTGCAATATGTCTTGATACTTGATACTAATATCTTAATACTATAAGCATGAACATATTAAAATTTTTCACGGCAGGCAGTGTAGATGATGGTAAAAGTACCTTAATCGGCCGTTTGTTATATGATACAGATTCTATTTTGGCCGATCAGTTAGAAGCTTTACAGAGCTCGAACCGCAAAAATGACGATGGATCAATAGATTTAGCCATTCTTACTGATGGTTTAAGAGCAGAACGCGAACAGGGCATCACCATTGATGTAGCTTATAAATACTTTCAGACCGAAAAGCGTAAATTTATTATTGCCGATACACCTGGCCATATTCAATATACCAGAAATATGGTTACGGGCGCTTCTACAGCTAATTTAGCCATTATTTTGATTGATGCACGTAACGGTGTGGTAGAGCAAACCATCCGTCACTCTTATATCGTTTCCCTATTGGGTATTAAAAACGTAGTAGTTTGTATTAACAAAATGGATATGGTTGGCTATAACGAAACGGTTTATAGCGCAATTATAGAAAAGTACAAAGTTTTGGCTCAGCAATTAAAGCTTGCCGATGTAACCTACATTCCGGTGAGTGCCCTAAAAGGTGATAACATTGTACAAAATTCCGGTAACATGGATTGGTACGAAGGAGAAAGTCTATTACATTTCTTAGAGAAAGTTGATACCGACAACCTGGATAAATCGCAATTGGCCCGCATGCCTGTGCAATGGGTCGTTCGTCCGCAAACAGAAGAATTGCATGATTACCGGGGTTATGCCGGACGTGTATTGAGCGGAACCTTTAATTTAAATGATAAGGTTACTGTTCTTCCTTCAGGAGCCAGCTCTATTGTAGAAAAAATAGAATTTTTCGACGAAACACTTGATGTCGCACATGCTGGTCAATCAGTTATCATTCACTTAAAAGATGACGTAGACATTAGCCGTGGCGATACGATTGTAAATGCATCGGCTTTGCCACAGGAAACAAAACTGATTGAGGCTGATCTTTGCTGGATGGATACACGTGCATTGGATACCTCGATAATGTACAATATTCAGCATAATAGCAAAATTACTAAATGTAAAATCAGCGAAATTCTGCATAAGGTAGATATCAATACATTAGATAAACAGCCTGCAGAAGAATTTAAACTAAATGATATTGGTCGCGTAATTGTTAAAACCGCTGATGCTTTGGCATTTGATCTATACGACGATAACCGTGCAAATGGTTCTGCTATTTTGGTTGATACCCGTACTAACTTAACTGTTGGTGCCCTGATGTTCAGAGCGGCAGTTGAGTAAGATGGAAGAGGTAGGATGGAAAATGGATAATGAAAATCGATGTGATCTTTATTTCAACCCACTAATAAAATCCTACGATCCTGAAAATCTTGATCTCGATGATGGAAAAATATCAATAATCAATTTTCAATAGCGACAGCTTCATGGAATACAGCTAAAATCTTAATCTTCTTAACTCCTTAATGGTGGAAGAATGTAAGATGGGAAATGTAAAATGGAAAATGGAAAATGTGATGTGGGTAATGAAAAACGACGAGATCTTTATTTTATTCATTGATCCTACGATCCTGAAAATCTCGATGTAGAGAACCACAACCAAATATAATAATGGAAGCTTTAGGGAAAATCTAAAGTGAAAGCAATTTCGACGGGGCACCAAATGGTAGCCCCGTTTTTCTTTATAAAATTTTAAATATTAATTATATTTTATTTAATAAGTTTACTTATTATATTTGCGCTTATTAAACAGGTAATTATGATACAGAAAACATTTTCAGTAACCACTAAAGCAATCAGTAAAGAACAAATTTGGAAACTCATGTCAAATGTAGATGAGTGGAAAAATTGGGACAGCTCGGTAGAAAACTCAAAACTTAAAGGTAATTTCGAATCGGGTTCGGGCTTTTTATTTAAACCAAAAGGCGGACCAAATGTTAACATTAAACTTGTTGAAGTTAAACCTGATGTTTATTTTAAAGATGAAACCATTTTTCCGTTGGCAAAAATGAATGGTGAGCATTGGTATGAAGAAACCCCTGATGGTTTAAAGATTACTACCACAATGACCATGACAGGCGCATTAGCTTTTTTATGGAATAAAATAGTGATGAAAGATATTGTGGCAAACCTGGAAAGTGATATTCATCTGCAGATTAAAAATGCCTCGAAAAATTAAAATGGAAAACAACGAAAGATATTGGATTGTGGCAGCTTCCAAAGACCATGTAAAAAGAGGTGTGAGCGGAGGTTTTATGCAGGCTAATCATGGTAAACTGCCGCCGCTAAAAAGGTTAAAGCCCAACGATTGGGTAATTTTTTATTCTTCAAAACAATCAATGGATGGAGAAGAAAAGTGCCAGGCTTTTACAGCAATAGGCCAGGTTAAGGTAGGCGAACCTTATCAGTTTGAGTATTCAGAAGATTTCAAGCCTTTTAGAAGAAATATAAATTTTATGAATTGTAATGAAGTTTCGATATTGCCACTGATTCCGGAACTTCAGTTTATAGAAAATAAGAAATCGTGGGGTTATCCTTTCCGTTTTGGGTTTTTTGAAATAAAGAAAGCGGATTTCGAATTGATCAATAAAGAAATGTTAAGAAAAGATGCCGGATAAAAGTTTTAGTGTTAAAAGTGCCGATGATAGTTCGGGCTTTTTGTTATGGCAGGTAACGGCCTTATGGCAGCGGGGAATAAAAAAAGCGCTGGAGGTACATAACCTAACCCATTCTCAGTTTGTTTTATTGGCAAGTTTGCTGTGGTTATCTGGCGAGAAAGAAAATGTTACGCAGATAGATTTATCTGCACATAGTAAAATCGACCCAATGACAACCTCAACTGTTCTCCGTACCTTGCAAAGCAAGGGTTTTTTGGCGCGTAAAGAGCATAGTACAGATACAAGGGCAAAGATTGTTCAGCTTACCGATAATGGCATTTCGGTAACAAGGCTTGCACTGAAAACGGTTGAAAAATTTGATGTTGATTTTTTTTCGGTATTAAAAAATAAGCAACTGGATTTTAATGCGCTTGTGATTGATCTTATTGCTGAAAATAAATAGTAGAACTTTGATTATGGAAATAATTAAAACCTTTCATCTTCTTCATATATTATATAATACAACCCAATTACAAACCACATGAAAAGAAATCTTTTATACCTCGTTTTTGCTACTGTTCCATTTGTTTTTGCCTGTAACCAATCAGAAAAGAAGACTGATGCCGCAAAAAAGGATTCGGTGATCAATCAAACCTGTTATGCGGCTTTCTTCGAAAAAGACAGCGCGGCCATGATTGTAAAAACCATGGCATCTGGTAAAGTGACAGGATCCTTATTGGTAAAATATGCTGATAAACCTGAAAACAATGGTAAAATCGACGGCAAGTTTAATGGTGATACCTTATTGGTTGATTATCGCTTTAATACCGGTAAAGATTCCACCAAAGCTTTTACCAATCCATTGGCATTTTTAAAGAAAGATGGTAAACTCATTATGGGCGTTGCGCAGATTGAAACTACGCTGGGCAGGTCATATTTTGTTAAAGGCAAACCCATTAATTATGAAGCTGGCAAGTTTACTTTTGCCGAAGTGAACTGTAAATAAGTACTCATATATTTTTTTGCCACGGAAGCACAGAAAACACGGATTTTTTTCTTCTTTGCTGTCATCCTGAACGCAGTGAAGGATCTTTAAATTGCTGCATTTCATCGTTAAGAGATTCTTCACTGCGTTCAGAATGGCAGGTAAAAATTATTTTAAAATAAATTACTACAATTCCCATAGACTTTATATATTTGTGTAATTAAACAAACGTATAACGAGCATAAATTTTCTGTTATGATTTTGAATAAAGTAGAAAAAGCGAACATTGAACCCAAAATTACTTTAATAGGTGCTGGTCCTGGCGATCCGGATTTATTTAGTTTAAAAGGTGTTAAAGCATTAAAAACAGCCGATGTTGTGTTGTATGATGCAAATGTGAACGAAGCTTTATTGTGTCATGCGCCAGATGGTATTCCGAAAGTTTATGTGGGCAAACGTTCTGATGATGAATCTTTCTCTCAGGATGCAGTAAACAAGCTGATTATTGATTATGCTTTAAATTATGGTCATGTGGTACGTTTAAAAAGTGGCGATCCGTTTTTCTTTGCAAAAGGATATGAGGAAATAGATGCTGCAGAATCGTACAGCATTCCAACCGAGATTATTCCAGGTATTTCGAGCGCAACCGGCGCACCGAGTTTGCAAAAGATTCCGATGATTTATAAAGACCTTAGTGAAAGTTTCTGGGCAGTAACCGGAACAAATGCCAAAGGAGAAATTTCTGAAGATCTATTCATTGCGGCAAAAACCAAAGCCACCATCGTTGTTTTAAATGGAATTGAAAAAGTAAAAGAAATTGCAGCAATTTTCCAGGCAGAAAATAAAAATCAGTTGCCTGTAGCCGTCATCCAGAATGGATCTACCCCACAGGAAAAAATTGCTATTGGCATTGTAGATACCATTGCAGAAATTGTTGAAGATAAAAAAATTGATGCACCTGCACTATTGGTGTTTGGAGATGTGGTATCCTTACATCCTCAATTTCAACCGATCCGCGATTTTTACGAAATCATCGCCGAAGAATACTAGATATTTTTAAACCAAAAAAATATATTTGTTTTGTTGTGAAAAACCGTTTATGGATTTAAGCGGTTTTTTCGTTTTTTATCCCCCGCAGATTTAAGATGATTACCGCAGACATCAGTTTTTAAAAAAATCTTCTGCGTTTATCTGTGAAATTAGCGGGAAACTATTCGAAAGGTATTCTCCCGCAGATTTAAGAAGATTACCGCAGATAGAATTTAAATAGTATTCTTGCCTATGACATGAACCAACTTTGTTTTTAAGCCTGATTGCAGCGGAAGCCCGGATCCCGATTTTTCCATCGGGAGAGGACTTATAGCGGAAAGCAGGGCTATCGCTCGCTACGAAGAACTGAACATTCACTTTCTCATGAAAAACTCTAGGCATATAAAGTCATCACCTTGAGTTCATTTCAGCATTTGTACTACAGCTATCGGATCAAGATAACGATTTTTCCTTTAAAATAATCAACTAAAATTATAATTTACATTATTTGCAAAGCTCAAAACAATTAGTAACTTACTTGGGTTATCTACACCAAATAGTTGATGGAAATTATACATATAAGCGCCGAGTGTTACCCTGTTGCAAAAGTTGGCGGTTTGGCCGATGTGGTAGGGGCTTTACCAAAATATCAGAATAAACTGGGCCATATTGCCAAAGTGGTTGTGCCTGCATACGATACCAAATTTATCCGCGAAAGCGAGTTCGAAGTAACTTATGATGCATGGGCAAATTACGGTAATCACCACTTTCAGTACCGCATTTTAAAAGAAAAAACCAATAAATTAGGCTTTGATTTATACGTGATCCATATTCAGGGTTTAACAGACCGCCCGAATGTATATGGTTACAGCGATGATACGGAAAGGTTTGTTGCCTTTCAAATTGCCACCCTCGATTGGATTGTACAATGGGAGCACCGTCCGGATGTAATCCATTGTCATGATCACCATACCGGTTTAGTGCCGTTTATGGTTGCCAACTCCATAAAATATAAGCCGATTAGTGACGTTCCAACGGTTTTAACCATTCATAATGCACAATATCAGGGACAGTTTGGATGGGAAAAACTTTATTATTTACCAGCTTTCGATTTATGGAAAGGTGGTTTATTGGGTTGGGATGATGCCATTAACCCTTTAGCATCAGCCATTAAATGTGCCTGGAAGGTAACCACGGTATCGCCAAGTTACCTGGATGAGATGATGAATAATGCCCGTGGATTAGAAAGTTTGTTAAGGCAGGAGCGTTGGAAATCGGTAGGCATATTAAATGGGATAGACAGCGAGGTTTGGAATCCTGCAACAGATCCGATGCTGAGCAAAGGTTACAATTTAAAAACAGTTGAATCAGGGAAATTGGCAAACAAAACAGCACTCTGTGATGTTTTTCAATTAGATCCTTCTAAGCCACTATTTACTTTTATTGGTAGATTAGTTGATGAAAAAGGTGCTGATTTATTGCCCGATATTTTTTATACAGCTTTACAACAGCATGGCGACAATATAAATATTCTGGTATTGGGATCAGGTGAAAATTGGGTGGAAGGCCGGTTAAATCAATTGAAAGACATTTTTACAGGTAAATACAATGTTTATATTGGTTACAATGAGCAAGTTTCGCATGAGATGTATGCTGGTGCAGATTTTCTGATCATGCCATCGAGGGTAGAGCCTTGTGGTTTAAATCAGCTTTATGCATTAAGGTATGGAACTGTTCCGATTGTGCGCAGGATAGGGGGATTGAAAGATACGGTAATCGATATAGGTGATAACGGTTTTGGGATTTGTCACGATCAAACCAGTATTTGGGATGTTACCCACGCCATTAACCGTGCTGTTGAATTGTATTATGATAAAAAAGCTTTTAAAGCAGTTAGAAAAACGATGATGAAGATAGACCATTCGTGGGATAACGCAGCATTAAATTACATAGAATTATACCAAATATTAAAATAAGCTTAAACATGACTGACAAAGTTTTAGGCGTTATCCTTGGCGGTGGCCAGGGCTCTAGATTATCGCCACTAACACAAACACGTTCTAAACCGGCAGTTCCAATTGCTGGTAAATACCGATTGGTAGATATTCCGATTTCAAATTGCTTAAATTCCGGTATTCACCGAATGTTTGTGTTAACCCAGTTTAATTCAGCATCGCTAAACAAACACATTAAAAACACCTATCACTTTAGCCATTTCAGTACGGCCTTTGTTGATATTTTGGCTGCTGAACAAACTGTACAAAATTCAGGTTGGTTCCAGGGTACAGCAGACGCCGTTCGTCAGTGTATGCATCACATTGTTTCGCACGAATTCGATTACATCTTAATTTTATCCGGTGATCAATTGTACCAGATGGACTTTAAGGATATGATCGAAAAACATATCGAAGCCAATGCTGAAATTACTATTGCCACTATTCCGGTAACAGCAAAAGATGCGACAGATTTTGGTATTTTAAAGGCCGACGAGGAAAACATGATTACCTCTTTTATTGAAAAGCCTAAAACGGGTTTAGAGGATTGGGTTTCGGATACCGGGCAAGAAATGCAGAGCGAAGGAAGGAATTTCTTAGCTTCGATGGGTATTTATGTTTTTAACCGCGAGTACCTGATCAATATTTTAAATGAGAACGAAGAGGAAAAAGATTTTGGTAAAGAAATTTTGCCAAGAGCGATTTCTGAGAGCAGGGTTTTAAGCTATCAATACGAAGGTTATTGGACCGATATTGGAAATATTTCATCTTTCTTTGAAGCCAATTTAGGCCTGACAGATGAAATTCCTAAGTTTAATATGTTTGATAGTAACCATGCTATTTTTACCAGGGCGAGGATGTTACCGCCATCAAAAATTTCGGGTACTACCTTAGATAAAACCATTATTGCAGAAGGCTGCATTGTTCAGGCCAGTAGGGTAGAGCATGCCGTTTTAGGGATCAGATCCAGAATCGGAAAGGATACGGTAATTACCAATGCCTATATTATGGGAAGCGATCGCTATCAAACGCTTGAGGAAATTCAGGAAGAAACCAATAGGGGTAATTCATTAATTGGTATCGGAGATCGTTGTCATATTAATAACGCTATTATTGATAAAAACTGCCGCATAGGAAACGATGTTAAAATTAATGGCGGCGACCATTTAGAAGACGGCGACTTTGAACTTTATGCTGTTAAAGACGGTATTGTTGTGATCAAGAAAGGTGCAGTAGTACCTAGTGGAACTGTGATTTAAGATAATTATTACTCATTAACTAGGCCAGTCGTGAAAGTCGCGACTGGCTTTTTTTGTTAGCTGATTGTCATTCTGAGCGTAACGAAGAATCCTTCTAAACCTGGCAGATTGAGGTTGAAAAATTAAGAATGCTAAGGAAATTACGAATTGAAAATTGTAAACTGATAACTGATTTGGGCGTTCCCCAATCCCGTGAAATACGGGGAAATGGGCGGGCTTTTCAGGGCTGCGCTTCGCTCTGGTACCGATGAAGACCTGTGAAACAAGCAAGCATACCGTAATTAAATAAAAACAGATGCTTAATCGGCACTGAACCTTACAATCCCTAACGCGGAGTTATCGTGATCTGCACCAGACTTCCGATTTAGCCAGAGCTATTATTCCTTTTAAACTTCGGAAGTCTTTCCCAAATAAACCTGATAAAGTGGAAAGCCCGGAGTGAGG